>JBHHWQ010000011.1:0-18533 GCA_046756605.1 Minisyncoccia bacterium
TCGTGCTAGCTCTAAGATGCTGAGATGGAGGGAATCTCACCAGACTTGAAACCCTCGGTTTCAAGCACTTCCGACACGGAAAAACATGGGTTTTCCCGACCCCTTTCCCTGTTCGAATCCCTCTCACTACTCTCACCGATGCTTCACGCGGATGGTCCCCATCCATCCTTGCGAATCATGGCGGAGAGGGAGGGATTCGAACCCTCGGTACGGTTGCCCGTACACGGCATTAGCAGTGCCGCCCATTCGACCACTCTGGCACCTCTCCGGTTCAAGAAGAGTAGCAAAAAGCATGCGGTTTTTCTAATGCGCGAGCGCGATGCCCACGATGTCGGCGGCGCCGGCCTCGCGAAGGGCCCGCATGGCGTCGGCCATCGTGGCGCCGCTCTCGATTACGTCGTCTATCAATAGTATGTGCGCTCCTGCAATTATGGGGGACGTCCGACGTCCCCCATAATTGAGGGCGGAGAACGCGCCGCGCACATTTTCGGCGCGGCGCGCCTTCGCCACGCGCGCTTGGCTTTGCCGGTCATCGCGCGTGAGTGCCCGCGGCGCGTAGCAGAATGCGGCAAGCGTGCCCTCGGGGAGTGCCTCGACGATACGCTCCACCTGGTTGTATCCGCGCTCGCGGTGCCGCTTCTTTGCCGACGGCATGGGCACCAGAAGCGGCCGCTCCCAACCGCCCTCGAGCGCATGTTCGTCCAAAACAGCCATGAACGCCTCGTTCAACGCCGCGCCCAGGAGTCGCGCGGCGTGGCGATCCGCATGGTACTTATTTGCTTTGATGAGCGCACGAATATCCGCATCGGCATACGAAAGCGCCGTGTAAGTCCGATGCTCTGGTAAGAAGGAGAGGTGGAAGCGCTGTATCAGCGTTGCTTCCGTCACACAGCGGGCACGCTCCACGTCCTTGTGTGGCGGAAACAGGAGGTTCAGGACGGCCGAGAGCGGTGGCAGGCGCATGGTCTGCTATTATTCTATATGACGTTAACCAATTATGGTGGCAACGCTTCCCAAACTTCCTAAAGCACTCGGCACGTTCTTCGCGCAGTTCCAGCGGAAGGACGGTGAGAGTGTTATCGGTATCGACGTCGGCACTTCCAGTATAAAAATCGTCCAGCTTGCAGAAAAGAAAGGATCGGCGGTTCTTGAAACCTATGGCGAGATTGCGCTCGGGCCGTATGCTGGCGCTGAGGTAGGGCAGGCGGCCAACCCGCCAAACGATAAGGTAGTGGAAGCACTGAAAGACCTGATGCAGGAAGCGAACGTAACCTCGCGCACGGGCGGGGTCTCGGTACCGCTTTCGGCGTCCCTTATCTCGCTCATTACACTCCCCACGCGCCGCACGAGCGACCTCGCCTCGATGATTCCTATCGAGGCGCGGAAGTACATTCCGGTCCCCGTATCCGAAGTAACGCTCGATTGGTTCGTCATTCCAGAAGAGGAGGCGGAGTTCCTTTCGGCTACAGGCCGCACCAAGACCGCGAACGCAACCGACGTGCTGTTGGTCGCCATCCATAACGCGACGCTTTCGCGGCTCAATGCCGTGACCAAAGGTGCCGGCATCACGCCGCGCTTCTACGAGATAGAGCCGTTCAGTATGTCCCGCTCGGCCTACGAGCATGACACCGCACCGACCATGGTCATTGACCTCGGCGCGTCCGGCACGCGCGTGTACGTTATCGAGTTCGGTATCGTGGACGTGTCGCACACGGTGAATCGCGGCGGCCAGGACATCACACATGCACTCGCGCGCGCAAAAGGACTTTCGTTTGCCGAAGCTGAATCGCTGAAGAGGCGTGAAGGCGTCGCGGGGGCGGAGAGCGAGAGTGGCAAGACCTCGCTCGAGTACGTGTTTTCGGAGGCGCGCCGCATTTTTCTCACGTACCAACGCAAGGAGGGGAAGGCGATTTCAAAAGTGGTTCTGGTCGGCGGCGGCGCTGCATTGAAGGGCGCGGCCGAGCTCGCGTCCAGTCATTTCGACGTGGAGGTTACGCTCGGTACCGCGTTCGACCGCGTGGCGGCGCCGGCGTTTATCAGCGATGTGTTGTCGGAAGCGGGGCCGTCGTTTGCCAACGCCGTGGGGTTGGCACTTCGTGCTATCAAAGGGTAAAACGCCGGCTCGTCCTATCCTTGAAGCAGGACTCTATTGCATTCTCACTGTGCATCAAGTAAGTCCGCCAAAAACAGCGAATCGTTCTTCACAACCGCCGTCCACCAGCGCGTCTTTGCACTATAAAGCAGTGCTACACTATCCATATATATGGCTGACGACCGTATCAAGACATCTTTCATCCCAAAAGCGTCGCTCAAGGTTGAGAAGCGCCGACCGCCAGCGTCCACTTCGATAGGCATTATCAATATCATCGCGACGATCATCCTCATCGCCGCCATCATCGGCGCCGCCGGTATGTTCCTCTTCGAGCAGATTACCGAGCAGAACATCGCGCGAAAGGGGAGTTCCCTTGAGCGCGCCCGAGAGGCGTTCGAGCCGGCGACCATCCGTGAGCTTTCACGCCTAAACACGCGGCTCGCCGCGGCGGGCACACTCCTAGGCGCGCACATCGCGCCGTCCTACCTCTTTGACGAGTTAGAGGAGAAGACCCTTTCGTCTGTCCGATTCGGCGACTTCACCATGGCCGAAAGCGGTCCGGGCCGCCTCATGGTTTCTATGGCAGGCGAAGCGGCGAGTTTTAACGCGCTCGCACTCCAGTCGGACGTGTTCGGCGAAAGCCCTGTCTTTTCCGAACCTTTATTTTCCGATTTCAACATCAACGCAACAGGCAACGTCATCTTCAGCTTTTCCGCGGTCGTGAATCTGTCCGAAATCGCATACCGCGCGTCGGCGCGGCCGGCCGTCGTCCCGGTCGACGAGCCGGCCGCTCCCGATGACTCCGAAGAAGTGACTCCATGAGAACCGCTCTTCCCATACTCTTCATCATTATTGCCGGAGGTATATTCTTCGGGTTCATCGATCCGGCGTTCGATCGGGTGCAGGCGCTCCGCGCCGAAGAGGCGAAGTTTGACCAGGCACTCACCCGATCACGCGAGCTTCAGGAGGTGCGCGACCAACTACTTTCCCGCTACAACACGTTTTCGCCGGCAGACATCGAGCGGCTGGAGCGTCTCCTTCCCGACAACGTGGACAACGTGCGAATGGTTCTCGACTTCGACGCGCTTGCGTCGCAGTACGGGATGCGCCTCCGGAACATCGCACTTTCGACCGACGAGGGCCGCGCGGAGCGCGGCCAGGTGGGCGCTTCGGGTGAGGCGTACCAATCGGTCGTACTGTCATTTAGCGTTACGGGAAGCTACGACGCGTTCCGGTCGTTCCTCGAGGATCTGGAACAGAGCTTGCGCCTGGTCGATGTCTCGGCGATATCCTTCTCGGCGGCTCAGTCGGGGCTTTACGATTACTCGGTGTCGGTCAAGACGTACTGGCTGAAACCATAGCATGCATATGGGCAACATCTTCAAGCGATACAAGAACCTCATCACGATCGGCGTCGTCATCCTCATTGCGTTTGTCGCCTATTCGATGTTCTTTACGGCGGCGCCACGCTCGGCGCTCACCACATCGAACGTGAGCGCCACGCAAAGCGCCGTCGAGCAGGAACTGCTCTCGCTCCTCCTTGAGCTTCGCGACATCGAGCTTGATCCGGCACTCTTCTCCGACGAGCGGTTCCAGTCGCTTCAGGATTTCAACCAGGAAATCGTCGCCGAGCCGGTCGGCCGCACGAACCCGTTCGCTCCGCTCGGACAATAAGTCCGGGCATGAAAACGAGATGAAAGTACTCGAACTCCTCAAAGAAAAGGGCATTATCGATAACGCCGCCGTGTCGGCAATCCAAGACGCGGTCGGCCGCGGTGCGAAGACGATGGAAGCCGCACTCCTTGAGCGCGGCGTCGCATCGTCCGACATACTGAACGCGCAGGGCGAGTACTACCAGATGCCGGTCCGCGCGCTTTCCGAGAAGGAGAGCGTGTCGTATGATGTTTTGAAATACATTCCGGAGGAATCCGCTCGCCACTACCGCTTCGTACCGCTCCGGATCGAAGACGGGGTGCTGGAGGTTGGCACCACCGACCCGGACAATCTGGAGGCAGTGGAGGCACTGAATTTCATCACCGGCAAGACCAACATCCCATACAAGCTCTTTTTGATATCGAACGACGACTTCGAGAAGGTCATCGGCATGTACAAAGGGCTCTCTGGTGAGGTGGGGCAGGCATTGACCGAGCTACAGACCACCATTGCTATAGATGCTGACGACGACGTTACTGACAAAGCATCCAAAGAAACCGCGAAAAATGGTGGGCAGGCGACGATAAAAGAAGACGCGCCGGTAACGAAGATAGTGGCGACCATACTTCGCTACGCCGTGGATGGCCGTGCCAGCGACATCCACATCGAGCCGCACCGTGGCGAGCTTTTGGTGAGGTTCCGCGTGGACGGCATGATGTACACATCATTGAAGCTTCCCAAGAATGTGGAACGTTCCGTCGTTGCCCGCATCAAGGTGCTCGCGTCACTGAAACTCGACGAGCGCCGCAAACCTCAGGACGGCCGCTTCTCCGCAACCATTGACGAGCGCACTATTGATTTCCGCGTCTCCACGTTCCCGACGTCCCACGGTGAAAAGGTGGTAATGCGTATCCTCGATCGCAACCAGGAGCGGCTCACACTCGAGGCCTTAGGGCTCTCGGAGCGTAACATCAGCATCCTCCGCCAGGCCATCAAGCGCCCGTACGGGATGATCATCATCTCGGGGCCCACCGGTAGCGGCAAGTCGACGACTTTATATGCGATGCTCCAGGAGCTCGACCGCGAGAAGACGAACGTGGTATCGCTCGAAGATCCGGTCGAGTACGACGTGTCAGGCGTCTCGCAATCGCAGGTCAAGCCCGAGATCGGCTACACGTTCGCGAACGGCCTTCGGTCGATACTGCGCCAGGACCCGGACATTATCATGGTCGGCGAGATACGCGACCGCGAAACAGCCCAGCTCGCCATCCAGGCGGCGCTTACCGGCCACCTGGTGTTGACGACCCTTCACACCAACAACGCCATCGGCATCGTTCCGCGCCTGGTGGACATGGGTATTGACCCGTACCTCATCGCGCCGACCTTGGTACTTTCCATTGCCCAGCGGCTGGTCCGCAAGCGCTGTGAAAACGCAGGCAACCCCATGCCGTACGAGGGCGCCATTAAGACGATGGTCGAAAATGAGTTTCATGGACTTTCTGAATCCGCTCTTAAAGAGCTTCCGAAAGAGCATAAGATTTTTGGTGTGGCACCGAGCGCTGAGTGCCCGAACGGCACGCGGGGCCGCATCGGCGTTTTTGAAATGCTCCCGGCCTCAAAAGAGCTTGAGCGGGTTATCCTGGAAAACCCGGTCGAAGACGCCATTTTTAAAGTCGCCCGCGGCCATGGCATGATGACCATGAAGGAGGATGCTATTATTAAAATGTTGGAGGGGACGATACCGTTCGAGGAGGTGAACACCCTCGGCAGCGATATTGTCGCTCCTGACGCGCCCACTGCCTGACCTTGCTTTGCAGTACTATGAACAAGAAAATACCCAAGTGCGAATATTCTATCCTCATTGTCGACGACGACCGGTTCCTCCTCGACATGTACTCGCTCAAGTTCAAGGAGTGCGGGAGTACCGTAACCGCCGAGCCCGACCCGATGAAGGCGCTTGAGCTTTTGCGTAAGGGCACGAAGCCGCAGGTCATTCTCCTTGACATCATCATGCCGGGTCTTTCCGGCTTCGACTTTCTCGGGGCGATACGCAAAGAAAAGCTTGCTGACGACGCCACCATCATCGTGTTGTCGAACCAGGGACAGGAGGAGGATATCAAGAAGGCGACAGACCTTGGCGCGGACGGCTACATCGTGAAGGCGAGCGCCATCCCGTCTGAAGTCCTAGAGAAGACACTCGAGTTTGCTGACAAGAAGTTCAAAAAATAGCCCGACTTCGGAATACTACACACCCTATACCCGCTCCGGCGGTTTTTCGAATGTATACTAATAAGGAATGGACTATAAAACTGAACTCACCGCGCTCATCGAGACCCTGATCGCAGAAGGGGCGTCCGACCTTCACCTGACTGACGCGGCGCATCCCATCATCCGCGTGTCGGGCTCTCTGGTCCCGCTGTTGAAGAGCGCGGAATATTCGAAAGAGGACGTCATGGGGTTCCTCGAGGTCCTGGTTTCACCCGAGCAGAAGCAGGAGTTTCTGGACACACAGGAGCTCGATTTCTCGTACCAGTACCAAGACAAAGTGCGGTTCCGCGGGAATGCATTCTTCGAGCGCGGCGCCGTGTCCATCGCGCTTCGGCTTATCCCGCGTGACATAAAGACGTTCGAGGAGCTGAATCTCCCGCCGGTTCTCGAGACGTTCTCCCAGCTTGAGCAGGGCTTCTTCCTCGTGGTCGGCCCTGTGGGGCAGGGCAAATCAACCACACTCGCCTCAATGATCGAGCGTATCAATCAGAACCGCACTGAACACATCGTCACTATCGAGGACCCGATTGAGTACATCTTCAAGCCGAAGAAATCCATCGTCGCCCAGCGCGAGGTGCGCATCGACACAAAAAGCTTCCACACGGCGCTTCGCTCTGCGTTCCGGCAGGACGTGGACGTTATTATGGTTGGTGAGATGCGCGGGCCGGACACCATGGCGGCGGCGGTTACCGCCGCCGAAACAGGGCACCTTGTCCTTTCGACCCTGCACACCAACAACGCCGCGCAGACCATTGACCGCATCATCGATTCGTTTGCCGCGGCCCAGCAGGACCAGATACGCCTCCAGCTCGCCGCTTCCCTTGCCGGCATCTTTTCCCAGCGTCTCATCCCGCGCATCTCGGGGGGGTTGGTGCCCGCATTCGAGCTTCTCATCAACAACGAAGCGGTGGCGAACCTCATCCGCGAGCGCCGCACCCACGAGATAAACGCGGTTATCGAGACGGGGATGGAAAGCGGCATGATAGATATGAACCGCTCCCTTGCGGATCTGGTGCGGAAAGGCGAGGTAACGCCGGAGAACGCGCTCGCGCGCTCACTGAACCCGAAAACATTCTCACGGTTGATATAGAATATGCTCTTCAAATACCAGGCACTTGACCAAAGCGGCGCCGCACAGGACGGAACGATAGACGCCGTGTCCCGCGACGTCGCCATCGCCTCGCTACAGCGGCGCGGCCTTTCCATTACGTCGATTGAGGAGGTCGAGAAAGAGGGGCAGGGGTTTAACATCACGCTCTTTGAAAGCGTGTCCACCAAGGACGTCGTCCTGCTGTCGCGTCAGATCGCGACCCTGTTTGAAGCACAGGTATCGGCGCTTCGTGTGTTCCGGCTTCTCGCGTCGGAGGCCGAAAAGCCGCTCATGCAGAGAGTGCTGACCGAAGTAGCGGACGATTTACAGGCGGGGAGCCCTATCTCGAAAGCGCTCGGGAAGCATCCGAAAGTGTTCAGCGCCTTTTATGTGAACATGGTGAAAAGCGGCGAGGAGTCCGGCAAACTCGACCAGACGTTCTTGTATCTGGCCGACTACCTAGACCGCACGTACGAGATCGTGTCGAAAGCGCGGAACGCCCTCATCTATCCCGCATTCGTCATCTCGACCTTTGTTATCGTCATGATACTCATGATGACCATGGTCATTCCGCGCATCTCGGCCATCCTTATTGATTCCGGCCAGGATATCCCGTTCTACACCAAGGTCGTCATCGCACTTTCCGACTTTTTCGTAAGCTACGGCGTGTTCCTACTCATCCTTGTCGTCGTGGGCGGATTCTTCCTCACGCGCTATGCCCTGACCGATGCCGGCAAAGCGCAGTTCGACCGGCTTCAGCTTGCCACACCCTACGTGGGCAACTTGTACAAGAAACTGTACCTCTCGCGTATCGCCGACAACCTTGCCACGATGCTCACCTCCGGCATCTCGGTGGTGCAGGCAACCGAAATCACCGCCACGGTCGTGGGGAATGATCTTTATGCCGATATCCTGACTGACGTTTCGGGCGCGGTGAAAGGCGGCGGATCCATGTCCGCAGCGCTTGCTGAATATCCTGAAGTGCCCGGCATCATGGTCGCGATGATCCGCGTGGGCGAAGAGACCGGCGAGCTCGGCTCGATACTCAAAACCTTGGCGCGCTTCTACCAGCGCGAGGTCTCGAACGCGGTGGACACGCTTGTGGACCTTATCGAGCCGTTCATGATTGTGGTCCTGGGTCTCGGTGTCGGCATCCTCTTGGCCTCCGTTCTCATCCCGATATACAACATTTCTTCGGCCATTTAAGAGTCGTTTCAGGAATATGCCGTCGCTTGGGTAGTTTTAAACGGCTCAATTTATGATTGAGCCGTTCTCTTATCCACACGGAACACCCAGGCGGCCTGTCTGCACCGCTACAATAGGGGAGAACCCTTCCTCATGGGCTCGTTATAATTCATATTCATCTAACTAGAAAAACCTATGTTACGAAACAAAGCACGAGGATTCACACTCATCGAGCTCCTTGTCGTGATTGCGATCATCGGTATCCTGTCTTCGGTCGTGCTGGCATCTTTGAATGACGCACGCCAGAAGTCGCGGGACGCGAAACGCGTTGCGGATATCAAACAGCTTCAGCTCGCTATGGAACTATTCTTTGACACGAACGCTTCGTATCCGACTACGTCGCTCTCGCAGCTTGCTCCGACCTATATTGCGGTTATTCCAACTGATCCGCTCGGCAACACAGCATACTATTGGGATGCTGCGGGTAGTGTGTCTGGAAACACCGCCACCGATTACAACCTCGGTGCCAACCTCGAATCATCGAGCCACTCGGCGCTCAGTGCCGATGTCGATTCTGGAAACGGCGGCACTATTGACGCAGGTGACGACGACGGCTGTTCAGCAGAGGTGAGCCGCTACTGTTACAGTGTAAAACCGTAAGTTTTTGCGTCTGCAAAAACGCGGAACACGCTCTGCAACAAAAACTCCCGGATTCCGGGAGTTTTTGTATGGCATACTTCAGGTGAATGGAGACACTCCTCACGGCATCTTTCTTCATTCTGGGGCTTCTGGTCGGGAGTTTTCTCAATGTTATCGCGCTCCGGTTCGGCTTTCATGAGGCAAAGCGGAGCCGCTCGGCATGTCAGGCCTGCCAGACGACACTTGTGTGGTATGAACTCATCCCTCTGGTTTCGTATCTTGCGCTTTCCGGCCGCTGCCGCACATGCGGCAGCGGCCTTTCGCTCCAGTACCCGCTGGTAGAGCTTGTTACGGGAATCCTGTTCGCGCTTTCGTTCCTTTCGGCGCTCCCCGTCGTGGGAGCGCCGCACGTCTTCGGACTCCTGTTCCTCTTGGTTTTCTGGGCGAGTTTTGTCGTTCTCGTTACCTACGACCTGAAGCACACATTGGTGCCGCGCGCGTTTGCGGTGTCGCTCGTCGTCTCTGCGTTTCTGGTTCGCGCAGGCGAGGCGTGGGCGTTGGACACACCATTACCGCTTTACGATGCCGCACTCGGCGCCGTAGCACTGGCGCTCAGTATCCTCGCTATCGTCCTCATTACGCGCGGCAGGGGAATGGGCTTGGGCGACGTGTACGTCGTCGGCGCACTCGGCGCACTCTTCGGCCTCGCGCGCGGCATGGATGTGCTCCTTCTCGCGTTCTGGCTCGGTGCGGTTGTTGGCATCGCGCTCCTCGCGGCTCAGAAGAGGGTTACAATGAAAAGCGAGGTGCCGTTCGTCCCGTTCATGTTCGTTGCGGCACTCCTTGGCGCGTTCACCGGCCTTTCGGCCTTCGGCCTCGTGAACGTGCTCGTATCCCTATGGTTCCCGTACTAAGCGACAAGAGACAAGCGACAAGAGGCAGGGGGCAGACGCCACGCCGCACCGCGGTGCGGCGGGGGTTCACCTTGGTCGAGATGCTCGTGGTAATGAGTATTTTCGCGCTCATTTCAGGTATCGTGCTTGCCAACCATTCCCGCTTCAACGGCACGGTGCTCCTGGGTTCTTTGGCGTACGACGTTGCGCTCTCCGTACGCGAGGCGCAGGTGTTCGGCGTTTCCGTCCGCCAGTTCAACAGCGCATTCAACCTCGGCTACGGCATCCGGTTTGCGGATGCTGATTCATATATCTTATTTGCGGATGAGGACCAGAACAAAGAGTATGATGACACCGATTCCATTATCCGCACCTACAACCTGCAGAACGGCTTTACCGTCTCTTCATTCTGCGGTATCACGGCTCAGGGCACTTCGCACTGCTCGACAGACACTTCGGACCCCATCACGCACCTGGCGGTCGTGTTTCTGCGGCCCGACCCGGACGCGTTCATGACCTCGAACAAAGTTGGCGTGAGCTATTCACGTGCGACCGTTACGATTGTCTCGCCCGCCGGCGACACGCGCACCGTCGAGGTCGCCTCAACCGGACAGATTTCAGTGCAGAATGAATAATATGGTAGGTAAGCGACAAACAGCAGGAGGCAAGGGATTCACGCTGATTGAAATTATGGTGGCGGTAACTATATTCGCCATCGTGATGACCATCGGTGTCGGCGCCCTACTTTCACTCGTCGAAGCGAACCGCCGCGCGCAAGCCATCAATTCCGTCATGAACAACCTGAACGCCGCACTCGAATCGATGGCACGCTCCATCAGAGTCGGCACCGTTTATTACTGCCAGTCCTCGGCCGCACCGCCTGCGCCGGAGGTTTTGAGCCAGCCGCAGGGATGTACAAACGGCGCGCTCCTCGCGTTCGAATCTTCCGGAGGGGACTTGGGGAACGTAAACGACCAGGTGGTGTACCGCCTGAACGGCACCCAGCTTGAGCGTTCACTCAACTCCGGCGGCACATGGGTCGCGCTCACGGCACCCGAGGTTTCCATCACCTCGTTCGGCTTCTACGTGGTCGGGACGGCCCCGCTCGTGAGCGGCGATACCATCCAGCCGCGGGTCCTGATGCGCATCAAGGGCTCCGCACCGGTGCCCGGCGGCACGACGGAATTCAACGTGCAGGCCAGTGTAGCCCAGCGCATCATCGATATATGATTGAAAAAACAAAAACCAAAGGATTCACTCTGATTGAAACGCTGGTTGCCGTGTCCGTGCTTCTAGTATCGCTCGCGGGCCCGCTGTCTATTGCCGTGCAGTCTCTAAACTCCGCGTTCTACGCGCGCGACCAGATAACCGCGTTCTATCTGGCACAGGAAGCGGTGGAGTATGTTAGGGCGGTCCGCGACCAGAACTATCTCGCTGGGAACAATTGGCTCTCAGGTCTCGACGAGTGCCGCGGGGCGCTTTGTACCGTGAATTTTCCCGACTTCAAGCATGACCAGTGTAGTGGTACGTGCGGTCCCGTACTCCTGAACGCATCGACTGGGCTCTACGGCGACAATACCGGCGACGCAACAATCTACACCCGCTCAGTGACACTCGAGGACGTTCCCGGCACGAACGACGAAAAAACCATCCGCGTTACCGTATCGTGGCAATCAAACGGTATTGACCGCCAGTTCACGATTACGGAACAGATGTTTGATTGGCTACAACTATGAACAGGGGATTCATACTATTGATTTCAGTTCTCGTGTCAGGAATACTCCTTGCACTTGGATTTGCTATATTCAATATCGCTTCAAAGGAGCTCACACTCTCCACCTCCGGGAGGGAGTCGCAGTTCGCCTTTTACGCGGCGGACTCAGGCGTGGAGTGCGCACTGTACTGGGACTATCAGCACGACGCCTTTTCCACCTCATCACCCCAACAGCCGGTGTGCTCTGGTGCCGCTGTGACTAACTACAATGTCGATTTCGAGCCGAGCACCGGCACCTACACCACCGTTTTCAGCTTCTCCCTGAATGGCGCGGTAACCGACCCCTGCACGGACGTGACCGTTACCCGCACCACGAACCCGACCCGCACTACCGTGGTTGCCGCCGGCTACAACACGTGCGTCCTCACGAATCCGCGCCGCATCGAACGCGCTATTCGCGTGCAGTATTAGCGCGCGCTTTGAAACCCTTGACACGTTTGTTACTATAAAACTATGGGAGAATCAAACGAAAAAGAGGAGACCCGGGAGATGTGGCACCACACAGGACCAGATGCCATCGACTACATTGGTCTCGCGATGGCGACGATTACCGTGGCGGCGCTTGCCTATATCATCGGGTACATCAATTCGCATTAAACCCTTCGCCTTAGGCGGGCGGAGTTCAGGTTCAGAGCGTGCACGGTGATGCATCGGCCTTTACGACGAGCGCGAGTGCAGCCCCGCAGAGCGTTTCGAAACTCTCGGGCTTTTTGTATACGTGGTCTTCGTTCGGTATCGTTATGAGCCGAACCCGCTTTCCGATAAGGGAGAGATACGTGGCGAGCCCTTCTGATTGTGATACCGGCACGGTAGTGTCTCTCTCGCCATGCACCAGGACCACTTTCTGTGCGCCCAAGCGGTCGGTGTAGTTGTAGATAGAAGCGTTCTGGTACATCTGGCGGTTCGCGTCGTCTACCGTGCCGCCGAACTGCACGTTGAAGATGGACGTGTCGAGCTTGGTAAGGAGCGTGAGCCAGTCGGCGACACCGTTTATCGAAAGCGCGCCTTTGTAGCGGCCGGGATGGTCAACGAGTAGCTTCAAAGCGAGGTAGCCGCCGTAGGAGTTGCCCATGAGATACACCTCTTTATAGCTGTTCCGTGCGGCAAAGTCGGCGATCGCCGCCGCCGCGGCATCGGCGTCCACTGTGCCTATGCCGCCGGTGATGGATTCGGCAAACTCACGCCCGAAGCCGAACGAGCCTGGGTAGTCGAGCTTCAAAACCCCCACATCCGCCTGACGCATGCGCTCCAGGACCCAGTCGTACCCGCCATAGGAGAGGAACGGATGATAGCTGGTTGCCGCTTGCCGGTACGGCCCGCCGTGGAGCCACACCACGAGCGTGTCTGACCAGCCGCTCTCCTCGAGCAAAAACACGCCGGAGAGGCCCGCCTTCAAGGTCGTAACCACCTGTCCATCGGTCGCAAGCGCCTCTTTCTTCGGCAGGGCGAAGTGTTCCACCGCGCCGGTTGCAAGGTTGTAGAGCGCGGGCCTGACCCCACGCTCGTCACTCTCGGCAAACAGGAGTTTCTCGCCATTCCCTGCCTGCGCAGGCAGGCGCCACATGGTATCGGCATATGACACGTTATCAGCGAGCTTTTTGAGTGAGTACGTTTCTATGTCCAATTCATACAGGCCCCACGCGTAGGGGTTATCGCGGTTCGCGACATAGAAAATTGAATCAGTATCCTTCCACACCACGTCCGCCACCGAGTACTCGCGCGAGAAGAGCCGCTCGCTCGGCAAGACATTCCCGAGCGAGCCGAGCGCATCCATATCGACCCGGTAGAGTGTTGGGTGGTCGCGCACATCGTCGATGTAGAGGAGCGTCTTCGAATCTGGCGAGAAGTGGTAGTAGCGATTCACTCCTTCGGTGAGGAGGTCCCAGTAGGAGACCGTTTCGGTTTTCGTATAGACGGAAAGGTCGGTGGTGTCCATCACGCCGAATGTACGGGTGTTTCTCGTCTGTGTGGCGGGGACGTAGAAGGCGATGTACCTGCCGTCTGGCGAGCGGTGCAAGCTTCCGGCGCCCGCTGGCAGGAGCGCGCGGTAAGCGAGCATGAAGGGTGGCACCGGCTCGGGCGCAGCCACGAGCGTGTTTTCGTCCGCGGCCGCGCACGCACGTGTCTGGAAGCTGCAGCGCCACCAATACTCTTTTGTGAACGAACTCTGCCGCACCAGAGCTTCTGTTGCCGAGTGCTCGACGACGCGCGCGTAGTCAATCTCCGGCGCGGCTAATGCGCCGAGCGGGAGCGCGCTAAGGAGTGCGGCCACGATAAAAAGCCGTAGCACCATACACATATTGTACAATGCATGTATGAACGGCTGACGGAATGGCGCGGGAAAATGATGAATCACCTCAACAAAGACAAACTGGCAAAACTTTTAAAAGAAGCGGAAGCCACGCACGCCGTGCACGAACGCACGCTCGGCAAACCGGACCCGGACTGGTCCGCATGGTACGCGGACTACATTATAGAAAAACTGAACTATTCTCATCGATAAACGAAGTCCGACTTCGTTTATAACTTCGTTTTTGTTTTGTATAGTAAACCCATGCCTCGCACAATTACCGTGCAAGAAATTGATTCGACAACCTTCAAAGTAACGGTTTCGAAGGACGGTTCCGCGACCGAGCATAGGGTCGCGGTAAATCCTGGATACGCGAGAAAACTTGCGGGTGATAAAGAGCAGGTAACAGAACTAATACGGCGCTCGTTTGATTTCTTACTGGAGCGCGAGCCCAAGGAGGCAATTTTGAAAAAGTTCGACCTTTCTGTGATTCAAAAATACTTCCCGGAATACGAAGAGGAGATTAGAAGAATGTAGCAGTTCTTTATGCGCCGCTTCCTTCCTGAAGTGCGTAACAGGTAGCGGTGTATAAACCGGCGCCGTGAAGCGTGCCGGGTATACTATGAAGGAGTATTAGCAGGTAACGCATAAACGTATGGAACTCACCATCCTCCTCTCTCAGGTGTTCGGGATATATCTCATTATCGTGGGCGCCGCTATCATGCTTCGGAAGCGGTACTTTATTCCTGTCTTCGCGTCGTTTGTGGATGAGCGCCTGACGCGGGCCCTGGTCGCGATTGCCGAGCTCATCACCGGCCTCTTTCTCATCCTCACGCACAACGTGTGGACCTCACTCCCCGCAGGCATCATCTCATTTGCCGGTTGGGCACTCGCTGTCGAAGGAACGCTCTACCTCCTTCTTTCTGACAACGCTGTAGAAAAGCTCTTTCGCGTGTTCAACGTGAAGAGCTGGTACATCGCAGGCGGAATTATCTCTATCGCGCTCGGCATCTATCTTGCTGGTTTCGGATTCGGATACTTCTGAACATTCCAGCTATGACGCCGGCGCGGCCCCGAGGCCGCGCCGGCGTTTTCCACATATTCACGCAGCGGCGTAACGACGGTATACTTTCTTAATATGCAAATTACAGTCATCATCGGTTCCCTGCGTGAAAAATCCTACAACCGCGCCGTGTTCAATACGTTGAAGGAACTCGCGCCAGAGGGCGTCGTGTTTGTTGAGGCGCCGATACACGACCTTCCGCTCCTTAACACTGACCGCGAGGATCCACTGCCGAGCACGGTAGCGGACCTAAAAGAGGCAATAGAAAGTGCGGACGGCGTCATTCTCATGACGCCCGAGTACAACCGCTCCATCTCCGGAGCATTGAAAAACGCCATCGACTGGGCGACGCGCCCCGAAGGGAAAAACTCATGGACAGGAAAACCCGTCACGGTCATGGGCGCGACACCCGGCCGTCTGGGCACCGCTCCGGCGCAGATGCACCTCAAAGGGATACTGGTATACCTTGGCACCAAGCCCATGGGTCAGCCCGAGGCATACATCGGCGGTGCGGCAGATCTGATCAGCGAAGACGGTTTGACGATACAAGACGAAGGGATGCGCGAGCGCCTCGGAAAATTCTTAGAGGCCTTTATCCGGCATATAAAAGGGTGATATGGAGGTCGCGGTGTTCGGCGGAGGATGCTTCTGGTGCACTGAAGCGGTATTTAAGATGCTTAAAGGAGTTTCGGCTGTTGAGCCGGGCTATGCTGGCGGCCATGTGAAGAACCCGACATACGAACAGGTGAGTGCAGGGAACACCGGACACATGGAAGTGGCGCGCGTCGAGTACAACCCGGCAGCAATACGCTACCGTGACCTCCTCACCGTCTTTTTTGGTTCGCACGATGCCACACAGGTCGGCGGACAAGGAAACGACATCGGCGAGCAGTACCGCTCCGTCGTCTTCTACACGACCGATGAACAGAAGAAAGAAGCGGAAGCGTTCATTGAGGAGCTGAACGCTTCCGCAAAGGGCGGAAAGCCCGTGGTCACCACCGTTGAACCGCTTTCGAATTATTCAACTGCCGAGGACTATCACCGGGACTATTTCGCGAATAACCGAAGTGCGGGGTACTGCAAGGCCATCATCGCGCCCAAGCTTCAGAAAGTGCAGAAGGAATTTACCAACCTTCTCGCCACACACCCTCATGTATAATGGTACACATGGCAAAGAAGGTGCTCTACGTCGAGGATGAAGAATTCTTCGCGAAAATCATCTCCAAACAGCTTTCGGGCATGGGGTACGAGGTAACCACCGAGCCGGACGGCGAGGCGGGCCTGAAAGCTGTCGAGAGGGAAACGTTCGACCTTATCTTCCTCGACCTCATCCTCCCAAACCTCGGCGGGTTCGATATCCTCAAAAAACTGAAGGAGAACGACAAGACCAAGGGGATTCCAGTCGTTATCCTTTCGAATCTTTCGTCGGAAGAGGACAAGCGCAAGGCCAACGAGCTTGGTGCAGAGAAGTTTTGTGTGAAGATGAGCACGTACCCACAGCAAGTGGCCGAGATAGCGAAAAAGATACTGGACGCGCCGAAGACGGCTGAAGCATGATGAAAGACATTACTATCATCATCGTCGGCATTGCGCTTTTTGCGGCGGTGTGGATTGGCTGGAGCCGCTTCGAGGCGCTCCGCGATTTGCGGAGCGTTGGAGGAAACCACGAATCCGTGTTCTGTACAGCAGACGCGAAGCTTTGCGCCGACGGCTCGTACGTCGGGCGCGTGCCGCCGGACTGCCGCTTCGCCCGGTGCCCAGGCGAGTGAGGAGTGCTTTTCGTATGGAAACAGACGACTTCAAGCGGCTGGTGAGCGCCGCGGTCGCAGGAATGCCGGAACGATTTCGGAAACGTTTAGAAAATGTCGCTATTTTGGTTGAGGACGAGCCGAGCACGGAGACGCTTCGCGAGCACGGCATTGCGCCAGGAGCAGGCACGTTGTTGGGCCTCTACCACGGAATACCGCAGACGGAGCGCGGGAGCGAGTACGGCGTGGGCGCGACCTTGCCAGACACGATTACCATATACCGCCTTCCCATCTTGGAAACCGCCGAGGATGACGGGAAGGACGTTGCAACGGTCGTGCAGGAAACTGTCTGGCATGAAGTCGCCCACTATTTCGGGATGGAAGAACACGAGGTGGGCGAGCGTGAAGCGGACGGCACCAACCGCTACCACTGACTCCGCCGCTTTTCCTTCTACAGCCATTTATTCTTGATGAAAAGCGCCAAAAGCCCCGCCGACAAAAGGACGATAGTGAACGCTATCACGCTTGCCGCGTGTGAATATTCTGCTGCGGGCAAGACAATGTTCATGCCATAGAAGCTCGTGATGCCCAAAGGAATGGTGAGGATGACGGTGATGGCGGTCAATGTCCGCAAAATACGGTTCAGGCGATCGGTCGATATGGCGGTGTAGGCACTCCGAATATTCACCATGGCCTTGACCGACGAGCGCGCCGCCTCAATAAGTTGGTTTGTTGAGAGAATCAGGTCCTCGGCAAGGTCCTTGTCTTCTTCCCGAATGTCGAGCACCTTTGTCTTTCCGGTAAGTATTTTATTCAAAATCGCCTGGAGCGGCACCAGCGCGTCCAGATAGTCGGATACCGTGCTTTCATACGCCACGAACTTCACGATGTCTTTTGACGTCATCCGGTCCGGCCGCGTCTTGGAACGGTTCACCTCCTTGCGGATGGCGCTCATCGCGCTCGTGTAGCGGCGGGTCGCCTCGGAAAGCACGAGAAGCACGAAGCGCGCCTTCTGGGTCGTGTAGAAATTCACCGCACCGCCCTCGAACCGCTCGATGAGCGGGCTTTCCACCTGCGAGACGGTAAGAAGCCCATCTGTCGCGACCACAACCAGGAGCGGCACGGTGGTCTCACCGTGAGGATAGCGGATAAAGGTGTACACACCTTCTTTTTCGGCCTCGAGCCGCGGTGCCTCGTGCGGGTCAAGCGCGTCTTTCAAAGTATCGAGCTCGACCCCGAGCGTACGCGCGGCCTCTTCAAGTTCTGCCTCGGTCGGCGACTCAAGGTGCATCCACGCTCCTTTCTGGAATTTCTCCACCTGCCGCGGTTTCCGGTAGGTGATAGAACGTTGGTAGACGGTCAGCATATACCAGAATAGTAAATAGAAAATTAGGAAAACCGGAAAGCGAAAAAACTTATGCTTCTTCAAGGTCGAGACACAAGGAATTGATGCAGTAGCGCTTGCCGGTGGTCGCTGCAGGACCATCGTCAAATACGTGCCCCAGGTGCGAGCCGCATCGCGCGCACACGACCTCTGTGCGATGCATCCCGTGTGAATCGTCGGGGCGGAGCGTGACTGCGTCGGGGAGCGCGTCGTCGAACGAGGGCCAACCGGAGCCGGAATCAAACTGAGCGTCGGACGAGAATAAGCGCGCACCGCATACCTTGCAGGCGAACATGCCGTTCGCGTCCACACGCAGGTTCTTGCCGCTTCCCGGCGGCTCAGTAGCGCCTTCTCTCAAAACCGCATATTCTTCCGGCGAGAGGCGCGCCCTTAACTCGTCTTCGTTCGCTTGGTATCCACCCATGCCAATAGTGTAACAGACCGGGATGTCCGG
>JBHHWQ010000012.1:0-18318 GCA_046756605.1 Minisyncoccia bacterium
ACCCAACTCGCGCTTTCATCGGCACTTACGGCACTCGCGCTTCCTCCGGCGCAGTGCCGGGTGCTTCTCGACGGAACACTGAAAGCTCCGGGTGAGTACCCACATCAAGAAACCATCATAAAAGGAGATGAGACAGAGCTTTCCATCATGCTCGCCGGCATCCTCGCCAAGACCGAGCGCGACCGGGAAATGACGGCGCTCTCGGAACAGTATCCCCAGTACGGCTTTGACATGCACAAAGGGTATGGGACACAATCTCACTACCAATCCATCCGGGCGGCAGGACTCTGTGCGTTGCACCGCCGGACATTCGTGCACCCGGACCAGCACTTGACAGATTAAACTTTATAATTTATACTATTTCTTATGGCTAGACAGAATAACGAACACGCTCGCGTGCAGGCACGGACCAAGGACACCATGCCGCAAAAACTGTTTCTGGGTAGTGTAGCGCTCATAGCGCTCATGTGGGTATTTGCCGGGTGGTCCGAAGAATACAACGCTATGGACCCGCGTTAGTCCGCCGCGACATTACACAAAACCTTTATGGCAACGTACGACACTTCAGTAGAAAAGGCATCTTTACGTATCGATCGCGGGCGAATGGCCTCCGGAATCGCCGGTGTCGGGCTCGGTACGGGTGCATATTCCCTCTATCGATTTTTGGAAATGGATGGTACGTTTTCGGATGAGTTGATTTTCGTATTTTCCGGCAGTATCGCTCTTCTGCTCGTTCTGTTTGCACTTTTTGGTTATCCAAGAGGAACGCGGTATCATCACTAACAATATGAACGATACCAACGACACATCAGACCAGCAGAACACTCCGCAACAGCCGGATGATGCGCAGAAGAAGCTTGCCGGGCGCGTGATGGCGCTCTACGGCCAGATTGACGAGACCCTGAACGCGCTTCGCGTGCCGGCACGCGACCGGAAGGATGTCGAAAAGAATCTGATGGAGGCAATCGGCGCGGACCTCCTAGTCCGGCTGGGCTCCAAGATGAACGAGGAACAGCGCGAGGAGCTGATGGGCACGGTCAATGATGTGCAGGAAGGCGGCCAACCGGATTTGCCTGCAGTGGCGGCATTCTTCAATTCAAACTTTGACCAGGAGGAACTTCTGGAAATCCTCGCCGAATCCACCGAGAGCGTTCTCAATGACTTTGTAAAAGAAATGAGCGGGAAGAAAGAGTAGCGTATGGCAACTAATTACCATGAACGACCGGAACACACCCACTATTCGTCCACCGAGAAGTGGCTCATCGCGCTCATCGGCCTTACCGCGTTGACTAGTTTGATATTATCCATCACGGCGTTCCCGTCCGTGTACCATCAGTAGGATGTTTGCACGCAGGGCCTTTTTCGTATACACTCGGCAGGATTATGGTAGTCAGGATGCGACATACGCGCGCGCATACGCGTGCCCGCCGGAGCCACCATGCGCTCAAAGGCGAGCGGCTCTCGAAAGATGCGAAGAGCAGTGCTGTGCACCCGCGCCACAAGGCGCTTTTGGACGGTACGCCGTACCGGGGGCGTTCGGTTATGAGCAAGGCGGCGAAACAGACCACGGCACCGCAGACCACTGCAAAGCCAAAAGCAGAAAAGGAAACCAAAGACGACTCGAAAAAAGAAAAACAAGAAGACAAGAAAGAATCCTAAATCACATCCCTGCCACCGCAGGGATTTTTTGATACACTTAAAGCCAGTTCCTTATGGCCTCCCGTCACCTCTCCAGAATCAGTGTATTGCAGGCGCTCTTTACGAGCGATATGCACGGCGACCTCTCGCTCTTGAGGGTCCTCAAGGACCTTCAGGCGAACACGGCGTCCGTACCCCAGGGGGACGAGGACCAGCCGTTTTCGGAAAAACTCCTCCATGGCATCGTCGCTAAACGCGCGGAGATAGATGCGGTCATCGAGAAGGCGGCACCGCAGTGGCCGCTCGCAAAAATCGCCGCTGTGGACCGGAACGTTCTCCGGCTGGGCCTGTATGAACTTCTCTACGGCGACACCGCATCCGTGCCGCCGAAGGTGGCGCTAAACGAAGCCATTGAGCTTGCCAAGACCTTCGGCGGCGATTCGTCGAGCCGGTTCGTAAACGGGGTACTGGGAGCCGTGTACCGCTCTATCGGTAGCCCGCGTCGAGACGAAGCACCGAAGGAGAATCCGGATGGGCGCGTGAAGGAATATCGCACCGGAGTGTTCGTTGCCCTGGTTAGGAACGGCACTGTGTCGCTCGCCTTGGTCCGCGACCGGTTTGACCAGTGGACATTGCCGAAAGTGCGCGCCGAGGAAGAAGAACTTTCGGAGACCGCCGCGCGCCGTGCCATCGAGGAGATGCTCGGCATCGTGCTCAGTGTGCCGTTCTCGCCGCTCGGCGAACACGAACATGAAGCTCATGAGCCCGGTATCGGCACGTTCGTTCGACACATCGCGTACTTTCTTGCATGCGCGGAAAAGAAGTATACGCTTCATGTTCCGGACGGCGCCAGCATAACGGAGGCGCGATGGGTTTCTGAGCATGAGCTCGCAGAGCTCCCGCTTTACGACGATTTGCGCGCTATTATTGATTCGGGTGTCGCGCTTGCCCGAAAAAAGTGCACACAGGTACTATGAATGACATATCATCTCTGAAAGAGTTTGAAAAGGAGATTGGCATCACATTCACGAACGGGGCGCTCCTGCAGACAGCGCTCACGCATCGCTCGTACGTAAACGAAGCCGCTGACGCCGGCGAACACAATGAACGACTCGAATTCCTGGGAGACGCCGTGCTTGAACTTGTCGTGACCAGCCACCTGTTCCGGCGCTACCCGGACACTCCCGAAGGCGTGCTCACGGCGTACCGAGCCGCCTTGGTGAACACCAACATGCTCGGTGTGGTTGCCGAGTCGCTTAAGGTCGGCGAGTATCTCCGCCTTTCCCGCGGCGAGGCGAATGACGCCGGCCGTACGCGCGCGTCGATTCTTGCGAACACATTCGAGGCCGTGGTCGGCGCCATTTACCTCGACCAGGGCTACGAGGCCGCGCGTGCGTTCATCGCCGCGCATGTCATCCCGAAGATGGACGAGGTGGTGGCAAGCGGCGCGTGGAAGGATGCGAAGAGCGCATTTCAAGAGTTCGCACAGGAAAAGTACGGGCAGACACCGCACTACGAGGTAGTACACGCCGAAGGGCCGGACCACGACAAACGGTTCGTCGTGTCGGTTCTCGTCGGCGACGTTTCGAAAGCGGAAGGTGAAGGGAGGAGTAAACAGGAAGCCGAACAGGAAGCGGCAAAAAAAGCGCTCGCGGAAGAAAAATAGCCATATGGTTGACGCACCGAAGGTCGTTTTCAATGAAAATCAGGATACAGCGGATTTCAAAGTCCCGCGCGCGGAATCGAAAGGCCTCACCTATCGGCTTGTACGTATGAACGTTGTCAGTTCCCCTGGCGACGCGGCCGTTCTTCTCGGGGTGTTTGCGGTCGCGCTGATTGCCGTGAACATCTTCCTTTTTGCCAAATCCGTGCCGCCGCCGCCCGTTTTAGGGAATGACGTGCCGCGTCCCGGGGAAACCATTCCTGAATATGTACGCTAACCGCGCTTTCACCATCATCGAGCTTTTGGTTGTCGTAGCGATTATCGGCACACTCGCCTCGGTCGTCCTTGCGCTCGTCTCTGACGCCCGGTTGGACGCGCGGGACAAACGGCGCGTCGCGGACCTCCAGCAGCTCCAAAAAGCACTTGAGCTCTACGCGACCGACAACGGCATCTTTCCGCGCGAGGCCGACGGCGCAAATGGCAACGTGGCCGAAAACCAGACATTTCTTACACTCATCGCGCCGTACATCAGCGGGAGCCTGCTCGACCCGGCGGGCGCCGGCAACCCAACGTTCTATTACTACTACGATGGCGCACATACGTGCGGCGCGCGCACCTACGCGGTCCTGTTCGCCCGTCAGATGGACAAGCCGGAGAACGCGAATTACGATACGTTCTTTACCGGCACCTGCGGCTCAGTCCTTGACGGCGAGGGCCGTGGCGGCGGCGAAGAGTCGTACAACATTATTATTGGATTCTCTGGAGGGTAAGTGCGTTAGAATAAGGTGATGCACCTGAAGAAGTTTGAACTTGCTGGTTTTAAATCGTTCGCCAAAAAGACGGCGTTCGATTTCGATAATCCCATCGTTGCCATCGTCGGCCCGAACGGGAGCGGCAAGTCGAACGTAGCAGAGGCCGTCCGGTTCGTCCTGGGCGAGCAGTCGATGAAATCCATGCGCGGCAAGCGCGGCGAGGACCTTATCTGGAACGGATCCAGCTCGACGCCGCGGATGAACCGCGCCGCCGTATCGCTCACCTTCGACAACCGGACGCGTTTCCTGGACATCGATTTTGACGAGGTCGCGGTGGAGCGTGAAGTGCACCGCGACGGTACGAGCGACTACCGTATTAATGGGAGTGTCGTGCGCCTGAAGGATATTCTCTCGCTCATGGCGAGCGCGAACATCGGGCAGAGTGGCCACCACATCATCTCGCAGGGCGAGGCCGACAAAATACTCTCGGCCAGCCCCAAGGAGCGCCGCGAGATGCTTGAGGACGCGCTTGGGCTCAAGGTGTACCAATTCAAACTGGAAGAGAGCAAGCGGAAACTCGCAAAAACCGAGGAGAACATGCGGCAGGTGGAGGCGCTCCGGAGAGAGGTTGCGCCTCATCTAAAATTCCTGAAGCGCCAGGTGGATAAGCTAAAAAAAGCGGAAGATTTGCGCCGCGAAGCGGCTACGCGCTTTAGAACGTTTTTCATGCATGAAGAAGCGCGGCTTTTGGCTGAGCGCGCGCGGCTCGACCAGAAACACCAGGTGAATGCACAGAAACTGACAGATGTGCGCGGACGCATTAAGGATGCGCGCACGGCGCTTGCCGGGAACGCCGAGAGCGAGCACTCCGAGAAAATTCTTTCGCTTTCTGAGGCGCTCGACGAGGCGCGCGAGAAGCGCCGTGCCGCCGCCGCCGCCGCCGCGCGGCTTGCCGGCCAGCTCGAAGCGCTCACACATGAAACCGACGTAGGCGCACCCATTCCGAGCACCGAGCTTTCGGCGCTCATCAAAAAGAAAGAAAATGAATTTTCCGCACTTGACGGCTCCTTTGAGGCAATGCGTTCGTTCGCGGAGTCGTTTTTAGGCGAATTGAAGCGGCTTATTTCACGCGGAGGCGAAAGCACTGGTTCAACAGCAAAACTCAAGGAAGAACATGCCGCCGCTGAAGATGAAGAGCGCGCGCTCGGCAAAAAGGAAGCCGCGCTTGCCGCAGAGCTTGAGACACTCCGCGCGGCGCTCGACGAGGCACGCTCGGAGGAGCGCGAACGCGAACGCGCCTTGTTCACACTCTCCACAGATGAGCGGGAGCTTGCACACGAAGAGGCACAGATCCAAGCCGAACGCGAACGCCTCCGGCTCGAGGAAGAAGAAGATAAGCGCGAGCGCGGCGAGGTGGGCATCCTGATAGGGCGTGAAGCGGTTACGTATGACCGGCAAGACGCCGGACCGCCATCGCGCGAAGCGCAGGAGAAAGAGAAGCGGGAATTGCAGAAACTCAAGGTCCGCCTGGAAGATGCCGGCGGCGCCGGCGGTGAAGAGGTCATGAAGGAGTATGAAGAGGTGTCGGAGCGAGAAGCGTTCCTTGAGCGCGAACTCACCGACCTTCAAAGCTCCGCTGCGTCCCTAAAGGAGCTCATCACGGAGCTGAACGAAGAATTGAGTTCGCGCTTCAAAGACGGCATCAGCGCTATCAACGAGGAGTTTTCGCGCTTCTTCGCGCTTATGTTCGACGGCGGCACCGCGAAGCTTGTGAGCGTGAAGGAGCCCGCCCGCCGTATTCGCTCACTCGAAGACGAGAACGACGACGGTGTGCCGGACGAACTTGAAAAGCCGGTTGAAGGCATCGACCTTTCGCTCTCCATTCCCCGCAAGCGCATCAAGTCGCTCGTCATGCTCTCCGGCGGCGAGCGCGCGCTCACCTCAATCGCGCTTATCTTCGCGATGAGCTCCGTGAATCCGCCGCCATTCCTGGTTCTTGATGAGACAGATGCCGCGCTTGACGAGGCGAACAGCCGACGCTACGGCGACATGGTGGCGGCGCTTTCGAAAAAATCCCAGCTTATCCTCATCACGCACAACCGCGAGACCATGAGCCGCGCCGGCATTCTCTACGGCGTTACCATGGGGGGTGACGGCGTATCTAAAGTGCTTTCGGTCAAGCTCGAAGAGGCAGTACAAGTCGCAAAGTGAAATAGTTTAAAGTGAAATAGTTTTCTCAAACTTGCTTTGTTTACTCACCGCTAAAACTATTTGATATATCAAATAGTTTTAGACATCTGGAATGTCCGTTTTATTCTCGTTGTGGATACTGTTTGTTATTTGATATATCAAATAGTTTTAGTGGTACGGCGGGAAAAGAAGAAAATGGAGCGGGTATGATTTTTTAAGCCGTGCCATAATCGCTTTTCCGGTATACCCTCGCCGGTTTTCTCTCTTCTTGTATTCTCTTTCAAGGTTTTTGATTGCATTTTCGTATCCAGGCAACTGTTTGCGAAGCCATTTTTTTACCCGCCATACCGTGTCAGCGCCAACCTTAAGTTCCCGCATTATTTTCTCCTGGCCGTGTCCATTCATAAGCAGGCGCGCGATGAGGATGCGCCGTCCAAGCATAACTCGTTCACTCTCGGTCAGAAGTTCACGCATGAACCGTTTCATCGCTTTTCGTCCGCGGACGGTTCCGGCCGCTGTATAAAGCGCATCAAGTGTTGCGATGCGTTCTTTTTTTGAGAGTTCGTTTATTTTTCGTTTCATACTGCCTATTTGATATATCAAATAATTATAGACGTCTGGGATGTTCGTTTTGTTCTCGTTGTGGATACTGTTTGTTATTTGATATATCAAATAGTTTTAGCGGGGGAGATTCGGTGCTTTCCGCTTTCTTATTGACCGATTGCGTTCCCCCAGGGCCGATTGCGTTCCTTCAGTTTGATCGATTGCGCTCTTTTAGGACCGATTGCGTTCCTTCAGTTTGATTAGGTGCATTCCCTCAATTATGGCAAGCGGAAATCGATGGTTCGCTCGTCTACGTCGACGCGCTCTACGATGTATTCAATAGGGTCGCCAAGCCGGATGGTGCGACCCGTTTTTGCGCCGACAACCGCAAACTTTCTCGGGTCATATTCATACGTGTCGTCCACGAGGGTCATGAGGCGTACCATACCCTCCGCGCCGCTTTCATTGTCGGCGATATAGATACCCCAGTCGGTAACGCCGGACACCACTCCACCACGCTCTTTCCCGATAAGGTTCGCGAAATACTCGACCTGCTTCAGCTTTACGCTTGCGCGCTCCGCCTCGGCCGCCATCACTTCGCGCTCAGACGCGTAGAGCGCCTTCTTCTCCTCTGTGTCCGGGTCGAGTGTTATTCTTTTTCCGGCAACCAGAACGCCGAGGACCTGGTGCACCATCAGGTCGGGATAGCGGCGGATAGGGGAGGTGAAGTGTGTATAGTAGTCGAATGACAAGCCGAAGTGGCCGATGTTTTTGGTCGTGTACACTGCCCTCGCCATCGTGCGTATGGTCGCGGTCTTAATAAGCGCTTCTTCCGGCGTGCCCTTTATTTCGTCCAGGAGGCGGTTCAGGTCCTTGACTAGGACGCCCTGCTTGCCGCGCTCAAGCGAGTAGCCGACAGCACGCAGGAACACCGATAATTCGTCGAGCCGGTCGGCGTCCGGTTTGTCGTGGATGCGATATACGAAGAGGCGCGTCTTCTTGCCGAGGCGCTTTGTCACGTACGTTGCCACTTCGCGGTTGGCCAACAGCATCAGCTCCTCGATAAGTTGGTGACTTTCCGTGTAGACCGACTTCTTGAACCCGACAACCTTCTTATGTTCGTCAAGAACGGGCCTAATTTCGTCGGTGTCAAACATGATGGCGCCGTCTTCCTTGCGTGCTATGCGCAACGCGGACGCGAACGCCCACAGCGTGTGAAGCGCTTTTTCGAAATCAGTATCGTCGCTGCTCCCTCCCAGCAGCGCGTCAGCCTCTTCGTATGTGAAGCGCCGGTCGGAGTGGATGATGCCGCGCACGAACCGGCGCTTAACGACCTCGTTATTTCTGTTAACGGTAAATACGGCGGAAAAGGTAAGCCGATCGACGTCGGGCTTTAAGGAACACAGGTCTTCTGAGAGTTGGGGCGGAAGCATCGGGATGGTGCGGTCCACCAAGTACACCGAGGTGGCGCGCCGGTACGCTTCTTTCTCGATAGCGCTGCCGGGCACCACGAAGTGCGAAACGTCGGCGATATGGATACCGACTTCGATGTTCCCATCAGGGAGCGCCTTGAAAGAAATAGCGTCATCGAAATCTTTCGCGTCTTCCGGGTCTATGGTGAAGGTAATGGTGCTTCGGAAGTCCTCGCGCTCTGGATCAGTGCTCCAGCGCTCCGGGGTTTCAGTTTCATAAAGCTTTTGCGCCGCGTCCAGGACCGTTTTGGGAAAATCACTCGCGAACCCGCGCGCGGCGATAATGGCCTTCATTTCGGTCTCGTGGTCGCCCGCAACACCCAGCACCTCGCCGACAGTAACCGTCGGCACCGTTTTCTTCCACGATGCAACGGTTGCCACCACCTTGTCTCCAAGGTGCGCGCCTGCCGCGCCTTCAACGCGGAAATGAAAGTACACACGGCTGTTGTCAGGCCTGAGGTAGGTGCCGTCCGCTTTTTTTATCAACTCGCCCACGAACGTGTCGGTCTTTCGCTCGATAACGCGGACCACACGCGCCATTTGCTTGCCGTACTTCCGGCTCAGTACAACCTCGGCGACGTCTCCACACAAGGCGCCACCGAGCCACTCTCGCGGTATTTCAATGTCGTCCGCCTCCTCGCGTATCAGAAAGCCCTTCTTGCCGCTCCGGACGACATCAATGACACCGCGCATGCGTGTCCCGCCGCCCCCGTGTTCCGGTTTCTTGGGGCGCTTTTTCTTCTGTTGCATTGTCCGCACTATAACGCATCGACGCTCCTGTCGGAACCGGTTACGCCGCTGCTTTGCAGTACCGCACTTTTCTGTTATATTTGCCTGCACATGCTAAAGATTCGATTCCAGAGGACCGGCCGGAAGAATGACCCGGCATACCGCATCGTGGTTGTCGAGCACACGGCTGGGCCGCGCGCAGGCAAGAACGTGGCGCAGGTCGGCTCATACAATCCGAAAACCAAGCAAACAGTTATCGACGCTGAAGCGGTCAAGAAGTGGATAGGACACGGGGCAAAGCCGAGCGGCACTGTGCACAACCTTCTGGTCTCGAAGAGCGTCATCGAAGGGAAAAAGGTAAATGTGCTTTCACGCAAGACCCCGATTGAAAAAGAGGAGGAGCAGGCGGGAGAGGAAAAGCCGGAAAGCGACGGAGGAGCCGCAGAGACCCCGACCGAAGAGGAGGTGAGTGCCGACCCAGAGACAGGCACCGACGAAGTCCGCGTCGAAGCGACTGATGCGTCGACGGAAACGGGGGACGAAGGAGATACCCCCACAGAGGAAAAACAGGGAGCCCCTGCGGAAGAGGACGCAGGGGACGCACCTGCAGAAAAGCAGGAAGAAAGGGGAGTTGAAGAAGAGAAAAAACCGGAATAAGCGCTTCTGCATCCTACATATCGTACACGCGTTCTTCCAAAGGACGCGTTTTTTTGTTAGCATGGCTGTCAGGTAGCTATACCGAAATGTAGATTATCCGTTAAGACAGAAGTACTGATATGCAGGACCAGGAATTCCTCGAATACGTAGTGAAGGCGCTTGTTGATAACCCCGACGATGTGAAGGTCAACCGCCAGGTGGACGAGATGGGGGTTCTCCTCACGCTCGACGTGAATCCGGCCGACATGGGCAAAGTCATCGGCCGTTCCGGTAATACTGCGAAGGCAATCCGCATTCTCCTTCGCGTCGTGGGCATGAAGTATAACGCCCGCGTAAACTTGAAGATCAACGAGCCGGAAGGCGACTCGCTTTCGCACGCCGCGAGCGCGCCGTCGGCATCGAAAAGCGTGGATGAAGCGCTCGAAGGACTTGAACTCTAACGCCCGACGAAAATCGCGGCCTCGTGTCTATGCACTTCCATGTAGTGACGCTGTTTCCTGAAGCGTTTGATTCGTACCTGCGCGCGTCCATCATTGGACGCGCTGTCACGGACGGAAAGATACAGGTTTCGTTTTATAACCCGCGTGACTATACGAAAAATAAGCACGGACGCGTTGACCAGAAGCCTTACGGCGGCGGCCCTGGCATGGTGCTTGAAGCCGAGAGTGTCTTACGCGCCGCCAAGAAAGCGATTGGAAGGAAAAAAGATGTTGAGGTGATTTTCTTTGATACATCCGGAAAGGAGTTCACGAATATCCAGGCGCGGACACTCGCAAAACGGAAGAAGCACGTTGTTTTCATCTGTGGCCACTACGAAGGGGTTGATGCGCGTGTGCAGAAAGTCCTCAAAGCGAAGAAGGTCTCAATTGGAAACTACACTTTAACCGGCGGGGAATTGCCGGCACTCGTCGTTATAGACGCGGTGAGCCGGCAGATTCCTGGAGTACTTGGCAAGTACGAGTCGCTTGAAGAGGACCGCACGGCGAGCCCGGAAGTTTACACACGTCCTGAAATTCTAGAGTGGGAGGGGAAGAAATATCGTGTGCCGAAAGTGCTCCTCTCCGGCAACCACGCGAAAATAGAGGAGTGGAAGGCGAAGCGAAAGGATTGACAAATAAATCATAGAGGTTCATATTCACTTCATATGACAAATGAACGTTGGAGAGAAAAAGGAAATCCGCCGCCGCCGCACCATAATGGCGGCCCGCGATTGGTTGATAGTAATGGCAAAACGGTTTTGGAAGGCGTGGTGGTTGCTCTAGGAATAACGGGCACCGGAGCCGGTCTTATCTATTTAAATCGTGAAAATATCGGTACAGCCGACCTTGAAACGTTGCAGGCTGACATCGAAGCATTTTTCGGCATGTTGAAAGATCTTTATTTCTAAGATGGTCGTGTGTGCATATCGATTTACGAAATCGATACAAATGGGAGGGGAAGAAATATCGCGTGCCGAAAGTGCTCCTCTCCGGCAACCACGCGAAAATAGAGGAGTGGAAGGCGAAGCGAAAAAAATAAAAAACGCGGCGAGATAATCACCGCGTTTTTATTAATCTTACGTTTACGCGTATGCCTGTTGCTCCTTTTTGCGTTTTCTCAAGCTGTTTACTCCCCAAAACACTAATACTGCCGCGAGAGCTCCAGCCGCTCCCCAGCCAAGGATAACTTCTAGGTCAAGGCCTTCAGCGGAGTCAAGTTCAGCACGTTGCTGCGCAAGTTCGGCCTGCTGGCGCTGTATATCGGCGAGGCGCGCCTGTTCCTGTGCAAGCTCGACTTTCTGGCGTTCAAGCTCAAGCGCCGCAGATTCTGCCTTTTCAGAAACGGCTTCTGCCTTGCCTTTGTAGTACATGGTAGCCGCGCCAGTACCGAGGAGGCCTCCGACAGCGGCGGCTCGCCATGCCCAGATTCCCAAACCCGTCAATGCACCTGCGCCAATTATTTCTTTTGCCATATATTACTTCTGTATAAAATCCTACCTTTTAAGCCCGAGTAAGGTTACCGGTAACTTCGACCTACAGAAACCGGTACTTACAGTATACTTGACATAAACATATTGTCAAGGTATACTAAATGTACCGTAATACGGTAATTTGTATGACATCAGATAAACTTTTTAAATACGCGATAGGAGGGGGAACGGTTGCCTTATTCGAGCTCCTGCTTATAGAGTGGACTTTTATTGCAGGAGGAGCATACGACCTTGCGAATGGTGGGTATTTAAGCGATTTCCTTGAAACCGGCCATCCTTCCGAATTGCTGGACCTTCATGAGTTGAATTTCGGTGAAGCCTTCGGAAGTGTGGCGGTAGTGGTCAGCTTAGCGGTTCTCGCTCTTGGTTTGAGAAGCCGGGCCCGGTTCTCCGGAAGAGAGTTGCCTGCGTAGACCCTTATCAGCTGGAGCATATCGATTTACGAAATCGATACAACCTCGCTGGGTGCGCCAAGCATGGTTCCAAAACAGCTGATACCCGGAGTGCTACTTATCCACAGGGTGCTCTTGACGTTGCCAATCCGGCCTTGACGGAAATCAGGGGTTCGGGTAGTATGCTTTTCATACGCAGATTCGATTGAGTTACGGGAGAGCGGGGTGGTTTCGATACATTATTTCTTCTTCATAGGCACATAAAGCGAGACGATGTACGACCCGCACAAAAAGGCGGGTGAGTGCGTTTTCACTTGTACCAACCCATGACAAAGAAGACCCTACAGAAGCGCTTCGCGCGCTATAGCGAACAGCGCGTGCCGATGCCGGACCTGGTAGCGCCGCAGGTCGCGAGCTTCCACACATTCATGGTCGAACGGTTCCCAGAGCTGTTCAAGGAGTTCTCTCCAGTCCAGGACTACTCGAAAAAGAAATTTGAGCTTGAGTTCGTCGGCTACGAGCTGGGCGAGCCGAAGGTGGACGAGTACACTGCCAAGGAGAATAAAATGACATACGATGCGCCCGTCAAAGCGACGGTCCGCCTTACCAACAAACAGCTCGGCACCAAGAAAGAGCAAAAGGTATTCCTTGCGGACATGCCGATGATGACCGAGCACGGTACGTTCATCATCCACGGCGTAGAGCGCATCATCGTGCCACAGCTCGCGCGCTCCTTCGGTGTTTTCTTCACGGTGAGCGAGGTGAAGGGGAAACGCGTTTTTGGCGCGAAGATTATCCCCGCGCGCGGGGCGTGGATCGAACTCGAGAGCGAGCCCGACGGGGCCGTGTTCGTCAAGATAGACCGCAAGCGCAAGTTCCCGGCGACGTCACTTTTGCGGATTCTCGGCGCTACCTTTGACCGTGATATGCTCACGCTCTTCGAGCGCGTGAGCCACGGAAAAGCCGCCATCCAGGCGACGCTCACGAAAGACCCAGCGGAAACCCAGGAGGACGCGTTCATCGAGATATATAAACGGCTCCGCGACGGCGACCTTGCCACCCCCGACACTGCCCGCGACTATGTGATGGGGCTCTTCTCGAAAGAGCGCTACGACCTCTCGTACCCAGGCCGCCACCGTTTTAACCAGCGTTTTGGCCTCCCGATGGACGAAGAATCTCTTTCACGCCACACACTCTCTCTCGACGATGTTGTCGCCATTATCGGCCACATCATTACACTCAATAACACACCGGGTGCAGAAGCCGATGATATCGATAACCTTGGTTTCAGGCGGGTCAGGCAGATCGGCGAGCTTCTTGAGGCGCGCGTTCGAGTCGGCCTATCTAGGATGAAGCGGAACATTCAGGACCGCATGTCTACCATCGACGCAGAAACCTCGCTCCCGATGCAGATTGTGAACCCACGCCCGCTCTCCGCCTCCATTAAAGAGTTCTTCACGGCGAACTCCCTCTCCCAGCTGGCCAAACAACAGAACATCCTTGAAGAGCTCGAGGAGTTGCGCACGGTCTCCGCGCTCGGTCCCGGGGGGCTAACGCGCGAGCGCGCGGGCTTCGAGGTGCGCGACGTGCACACTTCCCACTATGGGCGGCTGTGCCCCATCCAGACACCGGAGGGCCAGAATATCGGGCTCATTCTCCGGCTGACCGCCTATGCCCGTATCAATGACTTCGGCATCATCGAGACCCCGTACGCCAAGGTGGAGCATGGGAAGGTGACAGACGAGATACACTACCTGAATGCCTTTGAAGAGGAGGAGGTGCCGATTGCACACGCCGCGGTGCCGCTTACCGAAGATGGCGTGTTTAAAGAAGATTCAGTTGAAGTTCGGTTTCAGGGCGAGCCAGTACTCGTGCCGAAGGAGGAAGTACGTTATATAGACGTGGCGACCAACCAGATGTTCTCTATCGCAACCTCACTCATCCCGTTCATCGAGAACGACGACGCGAACCGCGCGCTCATGGGTTCAAATATGCAGAAACAGGCAACGCCGTGTATCCGGCCGGAAGCGCCGCTCGTTGCAACCGGTATCGAAGAAGCCGCTGCGCGCGATACAGGGCGCCTAATTTACGCGAAAGAAGCCGGTACGGTGAGTGCTGTCGATGCCAACCACATCATCATCAAGGACACGAAAGGAAAGAGTCATGAATATCGGCTCCAACCATTCTCTATGACCAACGAATTCTCGGCCTTCTACCATCGGCCGGCGGTCGCGCTCGACCAGAGGGTAAAGAAGGGAGAATTACTTGCCGACGCATCGTCAACCGCCGACGGCCAGCTGTCGCTCGGCCAGAACGCGCGCGTGGCGTTCATGAGTTGGGCGGGTGCGAACTACGAAGACGCTATCATCATTTCGGAACGGCTGGTGCGCGACAGTAAGTTTTCAACCATCCACATCGAGGAGTTCGATGTGGCGGTCCGCGACACGAAGCTCGGCCCCGAGATGACGACGCCTGACATCCCGAACGTCTCGGAACTGCGTCTCCGGAACCTGGACGAGGAAGGAGTGGTGCGTATCGGGGCCGAGGTCCGGTCCGGCGATATCCTGGTCGGCAAGGTGACGCCGAAGGGCGAGACCCAACTTACGCCGGAAGAGCGCCTCTTGCGTTCGATTTTCGGCGACAAGGCGAAGGATGTGAAGGACACCAGTTTACGGATGGAAGGCGGCAAGCGCGGCCGCGTCATCGGCATTAAGGTATTCTCGCGTGAGCGCGGCGACACCTTGGAAAGTGGCACTATCAAAAAAATCTACGTTACCGTGGCACAGGTCAGAAACGTTACCGTTGGCGACAAGCTAGCTGGCCGGCACGGGAACAAAGGCGTCATATCAAAAGTGCTTCCGGTCGAGGACATGCCGTACAGCGATGACGGCGAGCCGATCGACATTATCCTTACCCCCTTAGGTGTTCCGAGCCGCATGAATCTGGGGCAGATTTTAGAGCTCCACCTCGGCGCGGCGGCCAACTCGCTCGGCTACCAGGCCGTCGTACCGCCGTTCGCCGGGGCCACGGAAGCGGAGATTCGTGCGGAACTTACGGAAGCTGGACTCGACCCGAGCGGCACCATAAATCTCTACGACGGCCGTACGGGCGAAGCATTCGAACAGCCGGTTGCGGTCGGGTACATGTACATCCTTAAGCTTCACCACATGGTGGAGGATAAGATACACATGCGCTCCATCGGCCCATACTCCCTCATCACCCAACAGCCCTTGGGTGGCAAAGCACAAAATGGCGGCCAGCGCTTCGGCGAAATGGAAGTGTGGGCGCTTCTGGGGTATGGCGCGGCGTATACGTTGCGCGAGATGCTCACTATAAAATCGGATGATATCCAAGGTCGGAGTGCTGCGTTTGACGCCATCGTCAAGGGGCGCATCATAGAACACACGCATACGCCGGCGTCGTTCAACGTGCTCTTAAATCACCTGCGGGGTCTCTGCCTCGACGTTATCCTCGGGACGGAGGCCGGAGCGAATGATGAGCGCGCCGGCGGCCGAAGCGCCCGCGAATCGCATGCAGGCGGCGCACGTTCCCGGACCCGAAGCATGTAAAACGGATAGTATGGAACAGAAAAAAGGAACCACACCGGATACCTCGAACTTCGACTGGATGGCCCTCAAGCTCGCAAGCCCCGAGCGCATCCTCGAATGGTCGTGGGGCGAGGTGAAGAAGCCAGAAACCATCAACTACCGCACCCAGCGGTCCGAAAAGGACGGCCTTTTTGATGAGCGCATCTTCGGACCCGAGAAGGATTTTGAATGTTATTGCGGTAAGTACAAAGGTGTCCGGTTCCGCGGCATCATCTGCGAGAAATGCGGCGTCGAGGTAACTCGCTCCATCGTCAGGCGCGAGCGCATGGCGCATATCGAGCTCGTAAGCCCAGTGTCACACATCTGGTTCCTGCGGAGCGTTCCGAGCCGCATCGCGCTCATCCTCGGCGTTTCGGCAGCAGACGCCGAGAAGGTCATCTACTTTGCCGGGTACATCGTTACCTCGGTAAACGAGCCGGAGCGTAAGCGCATCATCGCGGAGCTTGAGAGTGAGTATAAGACGAAGCTCAAGACCGTCGGCAACGACAAGGCGAAGGAGCAGCTGAAAGCCCTCATGCTCGCGGCAAAGGGCGATATTGAAGCCATTCGCGAAGGCGTGGTCTTGGATGAAATTGATTACCACCGGTTCTCGGTAAAATACGGCACGTTCTTCGAGGCGGGTATCGGCGCGGAAGCTATTTACGAAATATTCAAGAAACTCGACCTCGAGAAATTCATTGCCCAGCTCGAAAATCAACGCGAAACCGCCGGCGCCGCCGAGCGCGAGAAACTCAACAAGCGCCTCGGTGTTCTACGTTCTATGCATGCCGCGGGCGTGCGCCCAGAATGGATGTTCCTGACCCGTGTCCCGATCACACCGCCGGCGCTCCGGCCCATGGTCGCGCTCGAAAGCGGACGCCACGCGACCTCGGACGTCAACGACCTCTACCGCCGCGTCATCAACCGTAACAACCGGCTGACGAAGCTCAGCAGCATTAACGCACCGGACGTCATCCTTAGGAACGAAAAACGCATCCTTCAGGAAGCGGTGGACGCGCTCATCGACAACTCGATTCGCCGTGGCGGCTCCGCTTTTTCGCCGGGCTCGTCCGCGCAGAAGCGTCCTCTGAAATCACTCGCGGACTACCTCAAAGGCAAGCAGGGCTATTTCCGCTTCAATCTTCTCGGCAAGCGCGTGGACTACTCAGGCCGCTCGGTCATCGTGGTCGGCCCAGACCTGGCGCTCGACGAGTGCGGATTGCCCAAGCACATGGCACTCGAACTCTTCCGTCCGTTTGTCATCTCCGAACTCATCCGGCGCGACCTCGCACACAACATCCGCGGCGCCGGACGCTTGATAGAAGAGAACATCCCGGAGGTGTGGGCCATTCTCGAGGAGGTTATCGAGGGGAAGTATGTCATGCTGAACCGCGCACCGACCCTGCACCGCCAGGGCATCCAGGCGTTCCGTCCGACCCTGATTGAAGGAAACGCCATCCAGCTGCACCCCTTGGTCTGTCCTGCGTTTAACGCCGACTTCGACGGCGACCAGATGGCGGTCCACGTGCCGCTTTCGGAAGAGGCCCAGCTTGAGGCGGCGACCATCATCTCGGCGAATCGCAACATCCTGAAGCCGGGGTCCGGCGATCCGGTCGTCTCGACCAGCCACGACATCGCACTCGGTATTTACTGGATGACCCGCGAGGTGCCAGGGGAGCGGGGCGAGGGGAAGTATTTTCCGACACCGAACAATGCCATCCTTTCATACGACTTCGGTGACATCGGCATCCATGCCAAGGTGTGGATACAGCCGTCGGACACCGCGCGCTACGCCGCCTTCCGCGGCGAGCGGTTCGAGACGACCGTCGGACGACTGCTCTTCAACTCGGTGCTTCCGTCTGACTATCCGTTCCTCAACGAGGAGATAACGAAGGGCAAACTGAACGCCTTGGTGAACGATCTCATCAAGCAGTACGGCCTCTCAGAAATGCCGACCATCCTCGACAAGATAAAGCGTTTCGGTTTCAACTTCGCGACACGCTCCGGCATCAGCTGGTCAATCGGCGAGCTAGCTATACCGGAAGAAAAAACAACCATTATCGACGGGGCGTTCGCGGAGGTGCGCGCCATCAAGGACCAGTACGACCAAGGACTTTTAACGAAGGAGGAGAAGACCCGGCTTTCCGTTGAGGTGTGGCTCAAAGCGAAAGGCGAACTTGAGAAGCATGTAGTGCCATCAATCGACCCGCTCTCATCGGTCGCGACAATTATTCAGTCCGGTGCGCGCGGCTCGGCCGGAAACCTTGTGCAGATGACCGGTATGAAGGGGCTCATGAACAACACCAAGGGCGAGGTCATTGAGTTCCCCATCATCTCCGGTATGAAGGAAGGGCTAACTCCTATCGAGTATTTTACGACGACCCACGGTTCCCGGAAGGGCCTCTCCGACACAGCGTTAAAGACCGCGACGGCCGGGTATCTCACACGGCGCCTCTTCGACGTGGCACAGGACGTTGTTGTGGTTGAGAACGACTGCGGCACGAAGGAGGGCTTTACCGTGAAGCGGCGTCGCCCGGGCGGTATAGAGGCCGATCTCGGCAAGCTCGTCGCCGGCCGCGCTTTGGCTGCGGATATCACCGAAAACGGACTTTCCTTCGAGAAGGGCGCGCTCATCACCCACGAAGACGCGGCGGCCATCCAGGCGTCCGACATCGAGACCGTGCAGGTCCGCTCGCCGATGACATGCGAATCGTTGAAGGGCGTCT
>JBHHWQ010000013.1:0-15533 GCA_046756605.1 Minisyncoccia bacterium
GAGCGGCGCGCGGAATTCCGGTAGTTTGCTATAGTATTTCTACGGGCGTGTGGCGGAACTGGTAGACGCGCACGGTTCAGGGCCGTGTCTCCTTTGGAGGTGGAGGTTCGATTCCTCTCACGCCCACAAAACAAACGTACATATGAACGAAAAGCGGGAATATATACTCAACGTCATCACCGGTACCAAGCGGTGCCCGCAGTGCGATGCCGTTATTGCCAGAGGAGAGGAATATCCATGGTGGGGTAAGGATTTCTGCAGCGAAGAATGCGGCAAAAAATGGTTCCGCCGGCATGGCGGGTAGTATGGCTGACGCAATGGTTACTGCAGATGGCACGCTTTCATTCGAAGGGAAGGCGTACCAGTGCGCCCTGGGGTGGGGCGGCGTGAGGCAGGACAAGCGCGAGGGTGACGGCGCGACGCCCGTCGGGTGCTTCCCAGTGCTTAAGGTTTTCTACCGGGCGGACCGCCTGAAAGCCGCGCCGCGGTCGGTGTTTCCGACCGCGGCGCTCTCCGAGCATGACGCGTGGAGTGATGACGTGTCATGCCCAGAATACAACACACACGTTACACTTCCGTACGAGGGTTCGCACGAAAAACTTTGGCGCAGCGACTGCGCGTACGACATCGTCGTGGCACTCGGCTACAATGACGCGCCAGCGCTCCCCGGCAAGGGAAGCGCGATTTTCATGCATGTCTCCCGCGACGGTTACCCGCCCACCGACGGCTGTGTCGCGCTTGCCGAAAGCGACCTCCTCGCACTCCTTGCGGTTCTCGGTGTTGATTCGCGGATTTGTATCGAATCGCAAAACGGTTAGTATGGATGAGGTATGGCCGCCCCAATTACACTTCTTTCGAGAAAGAATTATGAGGCGATGATCAAAAACAGCGTCGGCTCGGCGCTGTTCCGGAACCTGTACGCGACACAGGAAGGGAGGGAGGAGGATATTGTGCAAGGTGGCGCGCTGTCCTGCGCTCTCTTCGTGTCGTCCATTCTCCACCACTTCAAACTCATCGAGACGCCGCACGCCACGGTCGCTGGCACGGTCGCGGACATGCGGCTGAACGGCTGGAAAGAGACAGAGCGTATGGACGACGGTGCGGTCCTAGTATGGGAAGAGGTCCAGCAGGCCGGGGGCCGGCATATACACATTGGTTTTTATATCGGCGACGGTCGGGCGGTGAGCAACTCGTCTGACGAAGGAGTGCCGACGCTTCACGACCAGACGTTCGGCGGTACGCGTAAAATAACCAGCGTCTTTTCGCACCCGTTTCTTAAAGGAGAGTCGGCGTAGTATCCTGCGTGGGAGATGGACTGGAAGCAGGTTTTTGAAGGCAAGAAGATAACCGTTGCGGGCCTTGGCCTTTTGGGCCGGAGTGCAGGTGACGCCGCATTCCTTGCCGAAAATGGAGCAGAGCTTATAGTTACCGACCTCAAACATAAGGATGAGCTTGCAGTTTCGCTTAAACGGCTCAAGAGATACCCAAACATCACGTACCGCCTGGGTGGGCATGACGAGGCGGACTTCACGGGACGTGATTTCATCCTCAAAGGCCCAGCGGTCCCGACGGACTCGCCATACATCGCCGCCGCGCGGAAGGCGGGCATTCCAATAAAGATGAGCGCGAGCTGGTTTGCAGAGCTTGCAAAGATTCCCGTGGTGGGCATAACCGGTACGCGCGGGAAAACCACCGTCACGTACATGCTCCGAAATATCATGCAGGCGGCAGGCATGCAGGTTATCATTGGCGGCAACGTGCGCGGTGTTTCGACGCTTTCGCTTTTGGAAAGCGTTACGAAGGACAGTATCGCGCTCCTTGAACTTGATTCATGGCAGTTGCAGGGCTTTGGTGAAGCGCGCATGAGTCCGAACATCGCCGTTTTTACTACCTTCTATCCCGACCACCTGGATTACTATCGCGGCGATATGGATGCGTACCTTGCCGACAAGGCGCAGATTTTCCTCAACCAAGAAGCGTCCGACACGCTCATCGTCGGCGCGCAGGCGCACGACATCGTTGCGAAGGCATACGGAAAGGCCATCCGCTCGAAGGTCGTCGTTGCTGACCCCGAGCACTTTCCAAAGAACTGGACGCTCCGCGTGCCGGGAGCACACAACCGCGCGAACGCCGCACTCGCGCTTGAGTCAGCCCGCACGCTTGGCATTGATGATGATATTTCGAGGCGTGCGCTGGAAGCGTTCGGTGGCGTGCCAGGGCGTCTGGAGCTCGTGCGTGAAGTAGCTGGAGTGAAATTTTACAACGACACAACGGCAACCACGCCGGAGGCGACGATTGCGGCACTTAAAGCACTTGATACCGGCAACAAAAATATCGTGTTAATTCTGGGTGGAGCGGACAAGGACTTGGTCATAGACACACTTCTCAAAGAGGTGGATGCAACATGCAAAGCAACGGCGCTTCTTGCCGGAACGGGGACTGGCAAAGTTACTGAAACGTACAAATTAAAACCAGGAACGGAGCCCTTCAATAATCTAAAGGATGCATTTGAAGCGGCAGTTGAAATTGCAAAAGAGGGTGACACGGTACTTCTAAGCCCAGCGTTTGCGTCATTTGGTATGTTTAAGAATGAATTTGACCGGGGGGAGCAGTTTAACGCATTGGTAAAAGCACTATGAGGGTCTACATGGTTGGCATCGGCGGGATTGGCATGAGTGCGCTTGCGCAGTTGTATCACGCGCGCGGCGAAACAGTATCCGGCTCGGACCGGGAGGCGAGCCCGGCCACCGAGCTTCTCACGAAGAAGGGTATACGGGTACACATCGGAGAAGACGCGCGGCATGTTCCCGCGGCCACAGAACTCCTGGTGTATTCGGACGCGGTGCCGAAAGAGAACGCAGAGCGCGCGACCGCGCGAGGCGCAGGCATTCCGGAGTTGTCGTACTTCGAAGCGGCAGGCAAGGTGTCGAAGGATCGTTTCACCATTGCGGTTGCCGGAAGCCACGGGAAAACCACCACGACGGCACTGCTCGAGAAAATTTTGCACGACACCGGATACGACCCAACGGCGATCGTGGGCTCTATGGTTAAGGATTTTGGGAGCAACTTCTTGGCGGGGAGCACCGAGGGGCCGTTCGTCATCGAAGCGTGCGAATACCAGAACCACCTGCTGAAGCTCTCGCCGAACATCCTGGTCGTGACGAACCTTGAGTGGGACCACACGGACTACTTCAAAGATTTCGATGCGCTTAAAAAAACCTTTAGACAAGCCATATTTTCGCTTCCTGCAGACGGAGTCCTGGTTACCAACATGAGTGACCCCGTTCTTGACGAACTTTCGGAGCATGCGAAATGCGCGGTGGTTGACTATGCGGACGCTTCTGTGCCCGAGCTGAAACTGCTCGGCGGGTTTAATGAGATGAACGCGCGTGCCGCGAAAACCGCGGCGGCAGTTTTTGCTGAAGGTATTAGCGAGAAAGAGATTGACGCGTCGCTTGCGGAGTTTCAAGGAACATGGCGGCGGTTCGAGCATAAGGGACAGATGCCGCGCGGCGCCGCTGTATATGACGACTACGCGCACCACCCCAGCGAGATTACGGCGACACTCACTGCGATTCGGGAGAAATTTCCGGAAAAGAAAATCGTTGTCGCGTTCCATCCGCACCTCTTTTCCAGGACGCGAGACCTTATGGATGATTTCGCCGCGTCCTTCAGCGCGGCGGACACGGTGATCATCGCTCCCATCTACGCCGCCCGCGAAGAGCCGATAGAAGGCGTTACCAGTGCTGTTCTCGCCGAGAAAATTTCCGCGCATGGCGTCGATGCTCAGGCGACGAATTCGCTTGAGCAAACCGAAGGAGTGCTTCATACACACGACGCGCCGGGGACGCTTGTGGTCACAATGGGCGCGGGCGACATCCACAAGATTGCCGATCGGTTGGTACGGAGATAATGGCCAACCGGAACTTGCGTTAGGTCGCCGATTTGATAGCATCTCGTCTATATGGCATTTCGGGTGATAGAAGGCGGCAAGAAGAACCCTCAGCAACAGCACGAGACCGTGCGGGAAGGGAATACGTGGAAAACCATCATCAGGTACACTCCGCCTGGCACGGTCATATTGATCGTCTTGCGAGAACTCATCCTCGTTCATTCGCAATGAGAACGGCCGGCGGCGCTTGCCAGGAGCGGATCGAACGCGTTCCTCAAGAACCACGCACCGAGCGTACGGGTCTTTTGGAAGACGTGTGCATGATTCGCACAACGCCGCGGCGCTCATGATGGCCGAAGCAATGCACGCGCCGCGCCTAGCGCATAGCTTCTGCTATCTTTTGCGCGCATACTTCGATTGAATGTGCGAGATTTTCTCGCGATGTATCGAGTGTACAGATGAATGGAAAATCAAGCCCGTGCTCTCGGTGTCGTTTTGCACTCTCGCGATAATTTTTGATTACCGCCTCGTTGCTCTCAAAAATGCTCGGTCCCACATAGTTCTTGAGTTTCTCGATGATGAACGCTTCCGGCGGGTTGATGTGAATCCAGAAAAGTGGGATGCCTGTTTTATCTGAAAATTCTTTCAGGTTTTGAGAGCGCCCGAGTGAGTCGGCATCTATTGCGATGCCGTATCCGTCCCGGGCATACTTTTGTACCAGGGACGTCCCGAGTTCCCGGACCCTATCCCATCCGTATCCCGCCTTTTTCAGTATCTTCCTAATCTCGTCGCCGGAGATGCACACCAGACCCAACCTCTTGGCAAGCGGCTTCATGACCGTCGTCTTGCCGGACCCGACCGTCCCGATAGGGCAAACGATGAACGTGTGAGCGGGCTTTTTTTCAGGAAGCGCAATTGAATCTTCGTACTGTCTTTTGATTCGCTTCAAAGTAACATCATCAAGCTCCATACTCTTTATGCTCATAGCGTACCACAATTCTCAAATTCTTAAGAATTTGAGAATTGTGGTAACCTGAAATAGGCATGAAAACAAAGATAGGCAACGCACGGGCTCTTGAACGGGTGGTTAAAGGGTTCGCGAATCACCGCCGTTTGGAGATCCTTGCGCTTCTGAAGCGGAAGCCGGAGCTCTCTGTCGATGAGGTTGCTCGTGAACTTCGGATTAATATTAAAACTGCCTCCGAACACATTCGCCGCCTGGCAATTGCCGGACTTGTTTTGAAAAGAAATGAAGGAAATTTGGTCCGACACAAACTTACTTCCCGCGCCGAATCCATTCTCAAATTCTTGAGAATATTAGAATAGTTAGATTAGAGGAACATGAGTACGCTCTACGTCATTGCAACACCCATCGGGAACATGGAGGACATCACGCTCCGGGCGCTTCGCGTGCTCGGGGAGGTTGATGTGGTTTTGGCGGAAGACACGCGCGTTGCGGGGAAGCTTTTGAAACGGCACGGTATTCAGGCGAAACTTAAAAGCTATCACCAGCGGAGCGCGCAAAAGACCGCGGAAGAAATCGTAGGGCTTTTAAGAGAGGGGAAGACATTGGCACTCGTAACAGACGCCGGCACGCCTGGAATCGCTGACCCCGGGAACGAGCTTGTCGCGCGCATTGCGACAGAGCTTCCGGACACGCGCATCGAACCCATTCCCGGAGCGTCGTCTTTGACAGCGGCGCTCTCGGTGTGCGGCTTTCCAACGAACAAGTTTCTCTTCGTGGGGTTTTTGCCGCACAAGAAAGGGAGAAAGACGCTTTTGAACGAGGTTGCAGGAGAAGGGCGGACCGTAGTCCTCTTTGAGTCGCCGCACCGGATTGGCAAGCTCCTCGCCGAGCTTGCTGAGCGCTCTCCCGAGCGGTCCGCGTTTATCGCGCGCGAGATTACCAAGCTCCACGAGTCCCATTACCGCGGCACGGTGGCGAATCTCAAGGACGTTTTTGAAGCAGGCGGCATGCCAGAAAAAGGAGAGTTCGTAGTGGTACTGGGCTCTCAGTAGAGGGACATTCCACCTTCACCTTTCACCTTTCACTTTTTCCATTTATACTGACGGCATGTCAAAAGCCGCACTCATCGCTTTCTTAGGGCTTCTCTCTGCGCTCCTGCCGTTCGTGGGTATCCCGACGATTGCCAAGACCGCGCTCGCGGTTCTCTTCGGCATCGGCATCCTTATTCTGGGATTTCTGGTGCATGAAGAGCGCCGCTGGCTCCTGCGCGCCCTGAAGGGCGACCACCAGACGAACGCTTACACGGAAAATGGCTCGCACGCGTATGGAAAAAGCACCGAAGAGGTGGGGTAGGTGGCTGAGCGCCGCAGCTGCGGCCGCCGGCATCGGGACAGCCGGTTTTTTTGCGTTCGTCACGCCTGCGTGGGACATCGCTGACTCCACTTCTGGCAGTGCAGTCGCTGGTGTCGGAGGGGCAGGCGCCACAGCATCGGAGCCGGTTCAGTACGGGACCGCGTTGCATCTCCCGACTCCCGAGCCGATGCACGCCATCTATATGACCCAGTGCGTTGCCGGCACACCGGCACTCCGCGCGTCACTCGTCGAGCTTATTGAAACCTCGGCGTTGAATGCCGTAGTCATTGATGTGAAAGATTATTCCGGCACGATAGGATTTCCCACTAAAGACTTGCGGTTCAAAGACGCGTCGCTTGCCCACTGCGGCGCTCGCGACATGGAAGCGCTCGTGCAGTCGCTTCACGAGAAAGGCATCTACGCGATTGCCCGTATCACAGTATTCCAGGATCCATTCTACGCGGAGCGGCATCCGGAAGAGGCAGTGCAGAGTGCGAGTAGGCCAGGCGAGCCATGGGAGGACTATAAAGGCCTCTCTTTCGTGGATGTCTCTTCGGAGCCCTTCTGGGATTACATCGCAACGCTCTCAAAAGAGGCATACAGCATTGGCTTTGACGAGCTTAACTACGACTACGTGCGCTACCCGTCCGACGGGCCGATAAAGGATGCGGTGTACATGAACGAGAACAAGGCCGAAGCGCTCGAGAAGTTTTTCAAATACCTTCACGATGAAGTGAAGCCGACCGGAGCGATGCTTTCGGCTGACCTTTTCGGCTACACGACAGTCCTCACGGATGACCTCGGCATCGGCCAGCAGTTGGAGCGCGCGCTTCCGTACTTCGACTACGTGGCGCCGATGGTCTATCCCTCGCACTACAACAAGGGTTTCGCGGGGCTTGCCGACCCAAACAGTGACCCCTACAAAGTGGTGTACACGTCGATGGCGGAAGCGGTGCGCCGCGCGCTTGCGCCCGAGACGGTTGTTGCCACGCTCGATGGGGAAGCGCTGTACCGCGATGAAGTGGTGCCGGCGATTACGCCAACGGCGGAATCCCCGGGGACCGCCACAACCACGAAACAGGTGGCTACTGGTTACTACACAAAGCCAGTGTATGACAAATTAAAGCTCCGGCCCTGGCTTCAGGACTTTGACTACGGCAAGGATTACCGGCTCGAGGACATCGAAGGGCAAATACATGCGACCTATGACGCCGGCCTCTCCTCTTGGTTCGTGTGGGACCCTGCGAACCGCTACGAAAACCTCCGCCAGTATCTTTCGAGTGCTACGACAAGTGCAGTTGGAGAGTAGGCGTCAAAAACTATATACTGACAGAATGGAATGGGGGAGCCATGTAACCCGCTTGGGCGAAACGACGCTGAAGGAGAAGACAGTGTCATTCGGCATCAATGACGCGGATCGCCTACGGCACCTGTGCGTCCTGGGCCGCAGTGGCTCCGGTAAGGCCGCGCTTATGGTCCAGGTCGCGCTCCAGGATATCGAACGCGGTATCGGCACGGTATTTCTCGACGCGAGCGGCGCCGGAGCTCGTCTCCTCATCGAGCGACTTCCGGCGAAATTTGAAGAAAAGGTTATTTATCTCGACCCGGCGAACGCCGAGTACCCATACTCATGGAACCCGCTCGATGATATCAAGGCGCTCCCGGAAGCCGGCCGCCGCAAACAGCTCATCTTGCTCCTCGTCTCGCTCTACCACGTGGCAGAAAACCCGCTCGTCGCGCACGCGGCGGATGTGATGCTCGCGCGCGCCGGCACGACACTCATCACGTTCCACCTCCTGATAACCGATGAGAAGGCGCGGGAGGTTTTTTTCAAAAAGGATGCAAAAGGAAAAAAGGCGTTTGAGGAGCTTTTGAAAGCGCACCCAGACGTAGCGAAGACGCTTGAGGAGGAAGGGCGTTACGTCGGCCGCGACACGCTGGTCAAAAACCTTCTCGGTCAAGCGGAGTCAAGGTTTTCCGTCACGCGCGCGGCCGAAGAAGGCAAGGTCGTCATTGTCGACTTCTCGAGTATCCGCATGTTCCCGACGCGGATGAACCCCATCGTGCGCACCTTCGTCGCCGCTACGGCGATGCAGGCGGCACACGGAATACGGCCTGTTTCGCTCCACCTCATCGACTGCCTGCGGTACTTGGACGAGCCGGTAATCGAGCACGCGTTTTCGGCTGAAGCGCTCGCAGTGTCGCTCTCCGACGCTGTCCAACAGGAAGCGGACCAGGAGCGACGCTCGCTCGCTATCTCGCGATGCGGGTCTATCGCTTCGTTTTCGACATCCACGTCCGACAAGGCCGTTATTGAGCGCACATTCTACCCGTACGCCGACGCGGAGACACTCGCCCGCCTCGAGAAGGACGAGATGATTGTCGCCATGGCCATCGACGCCGTGCGCGCTCGTCCGTTCTACGCGAAAGCCCTGCCGCTTCCGCCGCGCGGAAGCATCTCATACCAGGACCTCCTCGTGGCGGCGCGCGAGCGGTACACGACGCCGCGGGCAAGTGTGGACCGCCTGTTCCAGGCGCAGAAAGGCGGCGACAAGGGCGACACCCCGCCGGGACGACGCCGCGGCCCCGGCGGCTTCCAGGACGCGTTTCGCTCAATCATGGAGAGCCGTGCGAAAGGCATGCCGTTTGATACCAAGAAGAAACAAGAAACAGGGAACAAGAAACAGGAGAAGGGGCATGAGGGAAAAGATAGAGGGCAGGAAACAGGCGACAAAAAACAAGAAAAAAAGAAACAGGAAGTTCCCGAAGACGTGCTTAAAAAATTACTATACGTACAACCGATTGCGTCCTGATATACTCCACATATGCGCACTTTTGCTGTTGTGTTCTTACTGTTTCTTGCCATAGGAACACCAACATACGCTAACCACGCCGTAAATATCAATACGGCGGATACTGAAACACTCATCACGCTCACCGGCATCGGGAACGTGAAGGCGCAAAACATTATCGACTACCGCAATGCAAACGGACCGTTTGCATTGCAAGAAGACATAATGAACGTAAGCGGGATTGGGCCCGCGACATACGGCAACATAAAAGATCACATCACAATAACCGGCGGGCAGATCCATACCCAGAGCGAAAACGGAAATGAAGGAGGGAGCGAAGGCGAAGAAGAAACACATCCTGATAAGCCGCCAGCGTCTGGTACTCCAGGCACGGCAATCATCCCGCAGCCGGAAGAAGCTCTCTCTATTGGCATCGGAGAGGATCGCACGGTGTTTATCAATGCCGACAGTGTATTTAAGGCGCAGGTGGTCGGTCGAAACGGCAAACCGCTTCCATATGCACGCGTTATATGGTCATTCGGCAATGGCGAACGTATTAGCGGCTACACTGCGCACTATCGCTTCCCTTTCCCCGGCACGTATGTTGTTGTTGCCAGTGCCGCAATCGGCACACACCGCGCCACAGATCGCATTACTGTTACTGCCGTTCCTCCGGCAGTCGCCATCACTGATGTCAGTGATGAATATATTGTGCTTAAAAATGAAAGCAAAACAGAGATTGATATCGGCGGGTGGCTTCTTTTTGGCGCAGGGCGCCAGTTCGTTTTTCCGGAACACACCATTATTCTCCCCGGAAGTTCCGTGATGGTGCCGCATACACACTCTGGCCTTTCTGGCGCGGATCCCGAAACAGTGGCGCTTCAGTATCCAAATGGCTTTGCGGTGACGAATTATGCGTATCCACTTTCTATTGCCAGCGCTCCGGCCGCCTTCTCCGGTAATATGCCGCACGCGACTAACACGATGCCGGAAGGCATTGCCTCCGAATCCCTGACTGCCGGCCCGGCACTTGCGGCAGGAATGAATGTCGGCACCTCGAGCACCATGCCGCCGATTATCGGCTGGCTTGCCGCACTTGCAGCCATAACGGGAGTTGCTATTGTAGGCGTACTCTTTATACGGAAGGAGGAATATAGTGAATACCGCATCGCGGAAATAAAAGAGTATGACAAATAATAATTGGCAAAAACAGAAATTGGCAGTAGTGGCCTCGGTATCGCAACCCACTATGATATATCATAGTGGGTTGGCTACGGGGCAGGCTGGAGCCGCAGAATAGTTATGAATCAAAAGGGGAAATTAGCGGTGGTCACGGGAGGAGCCGGATTTGTCGGTTCACATTTGTGTGAGCGTTTGCGTGATGAGGGGTACCGAGTAATTTCACTTGATAATTATTTCACAGGAACGCGCGATAACCATGTCAGCGGCGTTGAATACCGCGAAGGTCATACAAAAGATATAGCGCAGCATATTCCAGAAGACCCAGATATTATTTATCACCTCGGTGAGTATTCCCGTGTACGCCATTCACTTGCCGAACCGCAGATAACTTTTGATCTGAATATTCTTGGTACTCGAGGGGTATTGGAATACTGGAAAGAAAAACGGTGTAAATTGGTATACGCCGGTTCTTCAACTAAATTCGCATATCGCAAAGAAGATGGAGTTGAAGGAAAGGACCTCGCTCCGTATAACTGGGCAAAAGCATCTATGAGTGATCTTATTGTTCAGTATGGTCGTTGGTTTGAGCTTCAATATGCAATTGTATATTTCTATAACGTATATGGACCACGAGAACGTGGTGACCAGTACGGCACTTTTATAGAAATTCTTCATCAAAATTGGCTCAGTGGAGAGCCGCACCGCATTAGTGGTGCAGGTAACCAAAAACGTGCGTTTACACATGTTCTTGACACCGTGGAGGGAATTTTTCTTGTTGGTGAAAAGGGGGAGGGTGATGAATACGGTATTTGTGCAAAAGAAACGTTCAGTCTCCTTGATGTGGCACGTATGTTTGGTGGCCACATTCAGTACTCTGTCCCAACAAAATCAACACGCTCATCACAAGCGGTTGATACCACAAAATTGAGAGCGTTGGGCTGGAAACAGCAACACACCATTAGAGAGTATGTTGAGGAAATAAAAAAAAACGAAGACCATTTGCGCGCAAAAGGGGAAGAAATCGATTTTAATACGCTTGTTCCTAAAAAACGTGTGCTCGTATTCTCACTTGTTTATTATCCGAACTTTCACGGCGGTGCTGAGCCGGCTATAAAAGAAATTACTGATCGTATTCACCCGAAAGATATTGAATTTCATCTCGTCACTTGTTTGTGGAATTCGAATTTGCCACGAACAGAGCGTTATGGAAACGTACTCGTACATCGTATCGGGTTTGGTATTCCTGATCCAAAATTTGAACAGTATAACAGTGACCTACGACTGAAGTTTAATAAATATTATTTCCAACTATTTGGCGCACTTAAAGGATTGCAGCTGCGGGCACGATATCGTTTTGATGGCGTTTGGGCCATGATGGCACATTCGGCGGGTATTCCAGCGATGCTGTTTAAAACATTTTCACCAAAGACAAAATACATCCTAACCCTAGAGGAGGGGGACCCAACCGAACACATTGAGCAGGTAATGAAACCGGCGTGGCCTCTCTTTAGACGCGCATTTACAAATGCGGATATTGTACACAGTATTTCAAATTATTTGAGTGATTGGGCACGTCGTATGGGGTATCGCGGCGATATACAACTTATTAAAAATGGCGCAAACCCGAACGATCTCTTGGAAAATTATACACAAGAAGAGGTAGATAACATCAAAAAAGAACTTGGCAAAAAGGAGGGTGATGTCTTCCTGGTCAACACATCCCGGTTAGTTGACCAGAAAGGTTTTGATTTAGTTATTCAGGCATTACAATATTTGCCTCCGCACGTGAAGTTTGTTGCGGTGGGTGACGGCGAAGACGAAAATAAACTGAGAGATTTAGTGCGAAAGTTGAAACTGGGCGGCCGCGTCATTTTTACTGGGCGTGTGGATCGATCGGTTGTTACTTTATACCGAAAGGCTTGCGATATTTTTGTTGCCCCTTCAAGATCAGAGGGTCTTGGAAACGCATTTGTGTCAGCACTTGCTTCACGTCTGCCGCTAGTGACATCTGGCGTAGGAGGTATTGCTGATTATGCAGTCGATAATGAAACTGCATGGGTTGTCCCTGAAAACACCCCTGAAGCCATTGCCAAAAGGGTTGAAGAAGTGATGACACATCCGGAACAGGCAAAGGAAATGTCTGAAAAAGCTCGGGCACTTGTTGAAAGAGAGTACGACTGGGAAAAGATTGCAGAACAAATGAAGAAAAATGTGTTTGGTAAGGTAATTTGATATAATACATCTCATTCATACTATGGAACCCAAAGCGTTGAGTGCGGTGATTATACATGGACTTCATCTTGAAACACCAGAATGGGAAAGGTTGGTGTGGGGTAGTAACGACTTAAAAGAGGTAGGTAGGATTGTTCGCGGCATCGAAGTGGCCATCAAAGAAAACGTAGATTTTATTGTTTGGGGCACGGGCGCTTCAGAAGATGCGGAAACAAGACAGAAAGAATCCGAGGTGACGTTAGAGCTTGCGCGTAATCGAATTACACAACTTGCGCAGCATGTCGGTGTTTCGGAAGAATTAATCAATGATTTTTTAACAAAACGATCATTTGTTCAGTGCGAAACACAAAACACGAAGCAGGAAGTGCAGGAGGCACTTGCTTTATTCCGCGAGAAAGGTGTTAAAAACATTTATCTGGTGTCATCACCGACACATGTTCCTCGCTGTTTATTAACTGCTATTCAATGTTCAGAACAAAAAGATGGTTTTGTATTGTACGGAGTTGCCGCAGAGACAGCAACGAATGAATGGCACCCAAAAGATGTTTCAGTTGTTGAACCGGCACACCGAGCTGATCGTTCAGAAGCTCCAATGAATCTACTTGCAAAGAGGATGGCGCGGGCACGTAAGCACAAAGAGCGTGCTGTTGAGCTACATGACAATATAAAGAAACTACTCGATGAGTTTGACGAAGAGACAGAACGGGAAAACGCATAACATACATGAAAGCTGTCGATAAGGAAATATCACTTGTTGAGCGTGCGCTACGCGTAGCGATTTCTGCGTATAAAGGACAAGTGAGAAAGGATGATGGTTCGCCATACATTATCCATCCGGTCATGGTTTCCATGAAATTAAAAGAGTATAGTTTTAAAGATGTCGCCATTGCAGCAGCGCTGGTTCATGATGTACTTGAGGATACGCCAATAACTCAAGAGCATCTTGGTGAGGAACTAGGGGCAGAGGTGCTTGAAATTGTGTTGTCTGTTTCTGAAGATAAATCACTTCCGTCTTGGGAGGAGAGAAAAAAAGCGTATGCACAAAAAGTTCATAGTGGGTCAGAGAATGCGTGGGCGGTGTCAATTGCAGATCGGATTCATAACACAGAAAGTTTTATTGCGGCATATAAAATTGAGGGAGATGAACTTTGGAAAAAATTTAGTCGGGGCAAAAAAGAACAAGTTTGGTTCCTTGAGCTTCTTCTCGACACTCACAAAGGGTGGGACCACCCACTTATGGCGGAGTTTCAGCAAACCGTCCATTCTTTTAAGCAACTTTAGTGCAGGTTCGTTTGGCGTTTTTTTTCATCTGCACTTCTCAGCGAGTCGCGTGTTCTAATGTATTCGTCACGCACCGAACTGTCGAGAGTTGTATTTTTTAGTACCGATTCAAGAACTGCATTCCAAAATGTTACACGTGTCGTGTTGAGTGTATGTAAATCACCCTCGGAACGCACGAGTGTGCCGCGGTAATACGCAATGATTTCAATAAGTCTAAAAATACGCATGAGCCGAAGTGATTCTGATTCTTCAGGCGCACGGTTGTCTTTCACATATTGCTGAAGCGCTTTTGCAAGTGGTGGATTATATAACACCATGAAGTTTATGAACCGTGCCCATCCTTCATGCTTGTTACCAAATCGTATTGATGAATGGTCCAGTAGGTAAAGTGTGTGATCACGGACACGTATGTTGTGGGGAACGTAATCTGAATGTGTCAAAAAATCGGTGTACTGTTCAATTCTTTGAGCTCCTTCTGTAAGTATCTTCAGCGTTGTTTCAGATGCATCAAGAGTGCGCGCCGCATTGAGATATGTTTGCGCATTCCAACGGGGGAATACCGTGCTAATTCTTTTTAGGTGCCCGTATGTCGTTGCATGAGCGCTCTCTTGAATTTTTAGGCCAGTAAGTGCAAGATCGAATTGTTTTTCAATAGGGCGTTCAAGAAACGTTGATTCCTGCTCAATATACTCTTGAATCGAAACAGTAACACCACGTGTCTCAGTAAACGCCACTTCTTCTGGTGCATAAAACCGTTCATACGCGAACTCAATTTCATTAAGTGTTGCGCGGCACCTTCGTTCATGTTCAATTTCTTTCGTTCCCGATGCATCAGTGGTGATTTTTATAACGACCTGAAGGTTGTCTCTATCTCTTTTTCCAATGAGAATGAGCTTTGGCCCTGAAGTTGAAGTAATTGCTTGCATGAGATAACGTTCGCCACCAAGGTGTGGCTGATCTTTGTTGAGCGAAAAACCAAGTTCTGCAAGTAGTGGTGTAGCGTGCTCTAGTTCGTGCGCGACATATGCATCCCAATCTTTTTTGTTATTCATATTTCTATTGTGCGTGTGTGCTTGTTCCATGCCTGATCATATATTTTAAATGCATCGGTTGGATACGGTTTGAATGGTAAAATTTCTGGTCGTTGTAACTGAGTGTCAATATTGATTTCGATCGCTTTTTTTGCAAGATGTGTTCGCACAAATTTCTTGAAAGGCGTGTCTGTGGGTGTGGTGATGCGAATGAGGGTTCTGGTTTTAAAAAGTATACGCGCTACAAGCGAAGGCAATTCTGCTGAAATACCTGAATGCACGTAGAATGCGTCTGCATCGTTGAGTGCTCGAAGAAGGTTGTAAGTAAACTTTAAAAGACGTAGTGGTGCTGGGAGATGTTTGTTTGTTAGCAAAATTGTGACGCCAGGAACTTTTTCAGGGATACGACCATACGTGACTACCGTGACGCGGTGATTGGGAGCAAGTCGAGTTGCCAGCTCTTTTACATAGAGGGCCTGATCAGCGATATCTGGAGGATAGAGAGGAGTAGCAATGACTATTTTCATATGGCGATACTACCATGGTACGTACCGCAGAAGCACTTTTTAGGTTTCTTGATATAGTGCTCGTATGCGTGTGCTGATAGCGACCGGGGTATTCCCGCCTGAGAGCGGAGGGCCGGCGACCTACTCGAAAACCCTTCTTGACGAACTCCCCGCGCATGGCTTCGAGGTTGATGTCCTTCCGTTTCGCGATGTGCGGAAATGGCCAACCGGTATACGACATATCGTGTATTTTTTCAAGCTGCTCGTCCGGACGAACCGTTTCAAGCCCGATGTTAT
>JBHHWQ010000014.1:0-15352 GCA_046756605.1 Minisyncoccia bacterium
CAGCACATCACCCAAAAGCGCCGTATACGCATGCCCGAGATGTGGCTCGGCGTTCGGATAGAAAATCGGTGTGGTGATGTAAAAGGTATCAGGCATCCTCTTCAAGTTCCTTTACTTCCGTAAGTTTCGCTTTTTCAACGTCGTTGATGAATTCCTTTAGGGCAGCCGCAATCGGGACCGAGAGAAGGATTCCCAAGAAACCCGCGAGCTGTGCGCCCGCAATCAATGCAAGGATGACCAGAAGCGGCGGCACGCCGACGACGCGCTTTACCACCAGCGGATAAATCAAGTTCCCCTGTATCTGATTGATAACCAGGTACCCGCCGCCGGCCAGAAACGCAGTGCTCAAGCCGCCGAACGTGCCTGCGACTAAAATAGCGGGAATCGCCGCGGCCAAAGAGCCGAAAACCGGTACGAGCTCGGCGATTGCCGCAAAGATCGCCAAAAGGAGTGCGAACGGCACGCCTAAAATCGTGAGCCACAGGTACGTCAGTACTGCAACAATGAGGGAGAGGAGAAGCTGTCCCTGCATCCACTGGCCAATTTTTACCTGCGAGCGCTTCCACAAGGAGAGCGCGTACTTCTGATGCCGAACCGGCGAGATAATGCGGATGAAGTCGTCGATGCCGGTTTCCTGAATGGCGAAATAGAAGGAAAGGAGCATGATGAGGAGGAACGAAAAGACGCCGCCGAAGACACCAGCGACGGCGCGAAACGCGCCCTCGCCGGTCGAAGTGAAGATTTCCCTGAATTGCGAGAGTGTTTGCGCCAATGAGCTCGTATCAATAGAAACCACCTCGCGTGTGGTGTCCACAAGCTGGGTTGAAATAAGTTCATCAAGGTTGAAGGAGCTTATGTACTGCGGCAAGGTAGACACGAACCCGGCCGTTTCCTGAATCAAAGGTGGAAAGAGGAGGAACGCGAATCCGAACAAAAAACCGAAGATGATGAAGAAGACGAGCGCGACGGCCGCGGGGCGAATGATACGCCGCCGCATGAACCACAAAACCGCCGGCTCGATGGACGAGGCGATAACGACCGCCGTCAGCACGATAAGCACGAGGTCCTTGAGGAAAAAGAGGAGCCAGATGCCCAAGATGACAGCGGCGGCGGCAACCACGGAAGTCGGGGTAATGGTGATAAGAAAGGGCCCGTTCTTTTTTTCCATAGAGAAATAGTAGCACAGCGCAAGGGTTTTTCGCGTAATGTGTATAGCCGCTAAAAGGGCGCGATAATTTTTTATACTGGAAATAGATACCACTAACGAGAAAAACCTATGGCGCAAAAAGCATATTGGCCCAATAACTGGGTGTTCATACTGGCCGCTATCGGCTCGGCGGCTGGTTTGGGGAATCTGTGGCGCTTTCCATTCCTTGCCTTCGAGCACGGTGGTGGTGCATTTGTGGTGGCGATGATTATTGCAAATCTTCTTATCGGTATTCCATTACTCGCGCTCGAAACGGGTCTGGGACAGATGATGCAAAAGGGGGCAGCAGACGCGTTCGGCGCTATTAGAAAGTCATTCCGCTACATCGGGTGGCTCGCGCTCATTATGGGTTTCATGGTGCTCTCCTATTACATGGCGGTCGTGGGCTGGGGCGTTGCCTACTTCGGAAACGCCTTCACACTTGCGTGGGGCGCCGACACCCAATCGTTCTTCCTCAATGACATACTCCAACTCTCCCCCGGCGTGGGCGAGGTCGGCGGTTTTTCATGGCCGGTGGTGGCAGGGTTCCTCGTCGCGTGGATAGCGGTGTATTTCATCGTATGGCGTGGTGTGAAGTCCATCAGCCGCGTGGTGGTATGGACGGCAACACTCCCATTCCTTATCCTCGGCATCCTGATTCTCCGCGCCATAACGCTTCCAGGCGCCGGCGGCGGACTAGAATTGTTCTTCGTGCCTGACTGGAATGCGCTCCTCTCTACCGAGCTGTGGCTCGCCGCCTTCTCGCAGGTCTTCTTTTCACTGTCGCTCGCCTTCGGCATCATGGTCGCGTACGGTTCCCTGAAACGTCGCGAGAGTGAGATGCTCAGCGGCGTGGCGTGGGTAACCGTCGGTAACTTTATTGTCTCCATCATGAGTGGCATCGTGGTGTTTGCCACGCTCGGCTACATGGCTTCTCAGCAGGGAGTTTCGGTAACGGAGGTGGTTGCGGGCGGGCCGGCGCTTGTTTTTATCGTCCTGCCCAAGGCCATCAATCTGCTCCCGGCCCTGAACGCGCTTGTCGCTGTCCTCTTCTTCGGCGCAGTCTTAACACTCGCCATCGACAGCGCGTTCTCACTTCTTGAGGCCGTAACCACGACCGTCCGCGACCGCTTCCCAGATGCCTCAGTCGCGAAAGTCGCATTTGTCGTATCGGTGTTCGGCGCGATTGCGGGCCTCATCTTCACGACCAAGGGTGGTCTCTACTACCTCGATATCGTAGACCATTTCGTCGTGAACTACGGCCTGGTCGCAGTCGGCATCCTCGAGGCGCTCGCCGTTGCCTGGTTCTGGAAAGGCGCTGAACTGAAGGCGTTTATCAACGAACACTCGGGGTGGAAAATTGACCGTTGGTGGGACTTCTCTATAAAATTTTTCATTCCTGTGTTTCTCACCATCCTCTTCGCAGTGAATGTCATGCGGGAATTGCAGGCGCCATACGAGGGCTACCCTGTTGCGGCGCTTGTATGGCTTGGTGTGGTGCCGCTCATCCTCGCACCGTTTATCGGCGCCATCCTCGACAAATTAACCGCCAACGCGAACGAACAACGCGCAGAATAGAAAGGCCGAAGCTATCAGCGGCTCCTTTTGGCAAACTGCCAGCCGCGAAAAGCCAGATACCAAGCGATCAAAAACGCCACCCAGGAAACCCACATCGGAATGAGCGCGCCGCCGAGCACTGCTTCCCACCCATAAAGAATGCGCGCAAGGTGTAGAGCGCCGACCACGAGAAAAATGAGCGAGACGGTCTGGTAGTACAATTTCTTTTTCATACGCTTCCAGTATACAGCAGACCTAAGAACACCTTTTTAGCGTATATGATTTTCTTGGCAAGTAGTTCTCCTGGCCTCATTTCAATGTTTCTACAACTTTCTTAATCGCCTTCTCAATGCTCATTCGTTCCTGCTCGCCGGTGTCACGGTCACGAACAGTAACAGTGTCTTTGTGTTCTGGATTCTCGCCTAATGTATCGAAGTCGATAGTGATGCAGTACGGCGTGCCGATCTCATCCTGCCTGCGGTAGCGCTTGCCGATGTTGCCATTGTCATCCCACGCAACCTGCGGCACTTCCTTCTTCAAGGCCTCGTATACTTCGCGCGCTTTCTCCATCAATTCCGGCTTGTTCTTCAGCAACGGCGACACCATCGCTTTCACCGGCGCGATAGAGGGCTTAAGCGCCAGGTACGTCCGTGTTTCGCCGCCCAGCTTGTCTTCGCGGTACGCGCTCACCAGTACAGCCAGCACCGTCCTGTCGAGCCCAAGCGACGGCTCAATAACATGTGGGATAAATGTATTAACTCCAGAAGAAAACTCTTCGCGATAAACTAATTGTTCTCCACTAGCTTGAGTGTGCTGTACAAGGTCGTGATTAGTACGATATGCAAGACCCCAGAGTTCTTTCTGACCGAACGGGAAATCAAACTCCATGTCGATTGTGCGTTTTGAGTAATGTGCGCGGTCATTATCTTCTATTTCGATATCGTGTATGTGTTTTTTGTCGATGCCGAGCGCAGCAGCGTATGCGTGCATGACGCCGTGCCACAGTTCAAACGACGCTTCCCAGTTTTCTTCCTTTACGAAGTACTCGACTTCCATCTGCTCGAACTCGCGGGCGCGAAACACAAAATCGCGTGGCGCGATTTCGTTTCTGAACGCCTTGCCGATCTGGGCGATACCGAACGGCAACTTGGGATTTATTGAGTCAACGACATTCTTAAAGTTCGCGAAAATACCCTGCGCTGTTTCGGGACGTAAATATGATTTGGTATTGCCCTCAACGCCAACCTGCGTTTCGAACATCAAGTTAAATGCTCTCTCTTCACCAAAAGGCTCGCCACACTCCGGACACTTTGTTTTATCCTCGAGCTGGTCTGCACGAAACCTGTGTCCCTTTTTACACTCAACCACCGGGTCGGTAAACCCCGCACCGGTGTGGCCGCTCGCTTCCCACACTTTTTCGTTCATTAAAATTGCCGCGTCCAGGCCGTATATGTCGTCGCGCTCATCCACAAACATCCGCCACCAGAGCCGCTTGATGTTTTCCTTGAGCGCGACGCCGCGCGGTCCGTAGTCCCACGTGCCGGCAAGTCCACCGTATATCTCGGAGCCATGGAACACGAACCCGCGGCGCTTTGCGAGTGATACGATTTTTTCCATCAGATCTGCCGGTTTCGCCATAGTGCAATCACTGTACTACAGTCCCCTCCTGACTAGAAACACCGGTGCCAGTGGTCAGGGGCAGCGCCGTGCGTTCGAGCTGTTGGCGGGTAAAGCGGTCGAAGCCGAAGATGCGCTGGTCGGAAACAAGCGTCGGCTGGCTTCCCACCTGGGAAAGCGACGGCGTGATAGCCACCTGGAAGGACGCCGTTTTCGAGTCGCCAGCATCCATGTCGCCGATGTCCCACGTAACCGCGCCACCGATTGGATTGTATGAGATGTCGCTGGAAAGGCCGGTAACGAAGCGCACATAGCTCGGAAGTATCGCGGAAGCCGAGCCGTTTGCGAGTGCGTTCGAAGAGTTGGTTGCGTTCCAGAAAACCGTGTAGGTGCTCTCGGTATCGGCCTTAGGTGGAAGCGCGCCGCCCGTGTGCGAGACGGCGCTCACCAGTGCAAGGTCGGTTGCAATAAGGACGCGTGCATTGGTGGCGGACTGGAGGGTTTCGGGCACCTGGCTCTCGGTGATGCGCCGCGCAGACACGCTCGCCTCGAGCGCTATCTCCGGATTCCGGAAAGTGCCGTCCTCGACACTCCGCGGCGCGAATGTAAAGGAGAACACGCCGGAAGCGCCCGGCGCCACGTCGGCAAGCGACGCATCCGTTTCGCGGCTCCAGATGAGTGTGTTGTCACTTGAGCGCCAGAAACCGCGTTCAGCCCTGACCGACACACGATTCAGAACGTCACCCGAAAGCTTCACGGTTATTTCAACGTCCTGAACGCGCGTTGGCAGATTGTTCGTCCAGCGGATATCGCCGCGCACCGAGGTTCCACGAGTGCTGATGTGTTCCGTGGCGATAGAGCCGTCGAGCGAAAGCGAAAGCGACACGAATGGTTTGGCGAGCGCGACAACGACGTCGCCGGTCGCCAAAGGCGCCGCGATCGTACCTGGAATGTCCTTGTTTTCCGTGCCGACGGTCAGGCGTACCACGCGTTCGGCGCCGTCTTCGCCGCTGAACGTACCGCGGACGGTTATCGTGCGCTTGCCGCCTTGTTCGATATCGCCCAACCGCCACGTGTTGTTTCCTTCAGACGGCGCGGGCGAAGCCGATGCAAAGGAGAACCCGGGCGGGTACTCGGCGACGAGGAGCATGCCGGACAGAACATCAGCAACGTTCGAGGTGGTGGTAATTGCAAACGCTGTTTCCTGACCGGAAACAACCTCTTGAAGCGCTTCTACAGTTATCGACGCCGGCGACTGACTGATAGGGAGTGTGTAGGATTCCTCGCTCACGAAGATGGCGCTCGAGCCAGGAACGCGGTACTCGACCGACGCATCGATGGTCGTGTCCGTGTCTGCCTGGCCGAAAACAACCGCGCGAACAGTACGGTTCACGCTCTCGCCCGGCTGGATGGTCCCCAGGGATTCGCGAATGCGCGGCAACTCGACCGTCACGTCTGTCTCGCTTCGAGTTCCCGCCGGGAACTCGACAACAAGATCAGTGAGCTCCATCGGTACGGCGTTCCGGTTCGTGACGACGACCGAGAGCGACAGGGCTTCGCCAGCGCGCACTTCTGTAGGGCCGCTGATAGCGACGTCGACGTTCCGCACCGAAACCGTGTTATTCCCAGAGAAGAAAAGAAAGAGCGCGAACGCCGCGGCGATAAGAAAGAAGACGACGGAGCTGACAAAAAGGACGGAGAGCCAGTTCTGCCGGCGGCGCGGGCGGCGCGGCGCTGGGCGGGCGGGCTCCCACCGCTCCCTTGCCGAGCGTGGTTGCGAAGAAAGCCGTGAGCGGCGAACGGTGCGCATGTTCCCATGTTTTGAGTTAATCCGTTTCTGCAGACGCTCAAGCGCCCCTTTGTTACGCATACGGCACAGTATAACGTCAGAACACACTGCCCAGAAGGGTTTTAGGTGTGCGTGAGTTCACTCGCGATGAGTGCTTCATTGATGGCTCGCACCATGCGCTTCTCGAACGGCGCAAGCGCTTGGAGCATATCGGGTGCAAACGTCGCCTCCGCAAGGCGCGGGATGTCAGACAATGCCGGTACGTATCCAAGAGCAGTGAGTATGCGCACCATGGCGAGCCGTTCTGCGACGTGTGTTTCGGATGCCGAAAGATGCGGCACCGCATCAAGAAAATCCCACAGCGTATCAAAAAGTTCCGGTGCCGGCGCTTCGCCGTGCACCAGCTGACGCATGACCGAAAGCACGCGGGCGGTGGCGCGCGCATGCTCGGCCGTGTCGCCCTCAAGCGCAGTATACGGGTTCTTCGTCCACGCCACCCCAACTACGCGCCAGCTGGAAGCCCCACGGACCAGAGAGTACGTACCATACGAACCGGTTTGGAGGTGTGGCCGGAGCTTCGAACGCTCCTCCCTGCCGCTCTTCGCAAGAGCCCCGACAAGGCCGAGTGCTTCCGTATAGAGCGACACGCGTACGCTCCCCTCGCCGGATGATGCGCGGCCGATGATCACGCCGCGCGTCGTTATTTCATGCCTCGCTAACGCCATATTCTGCACCTTTTTCGAAACTGGTAAGGTTCGCAACGTCGCGTATCTCCTCCCAGTGTTTTTCAAGAAGTGCAGTATCGCCCGCAAACACGAGCACCGCCTTGTCGCGCGGCGCAAGCCCCGCCTTCTTGCGCAGGTCTTGGATGAAGCGGACGAGTTCGCGCACTTCGCCTTCTTCAGCAAGGGCTGGCGTGATGTCCGTGTCGAGCACCAACTCATCGCCAAAATCTATTTCCTTTACATTCACTTCGTCCTTTATGAGCTCTTGGAGTTCCGGTTTTCCTGCCAGCTGTTCATTGTTCACGGTCAATTTCTTGAGCGGCTGCCGCACCTTGATTCCAGCCGCGGCGCGAAGTTCAAACGCCGAAGAAACAATATCCCGCGTTATTGCCATGTCTTTCAGAACCTTCTCATCAAAATCACGTACCGTGCACCATGCAGCGAGGTGTACGCTCTCTTCGTCGGCCGCGCGCCGCACCTTCTGCCACAGCCACTCGGCGATAAATGGTGTGAATGGCGCCGCAAGCTTCGCGTACTTGCGCAGTACCCAGCGCATGGTTTTGAGCGCCGCTTTCTTGTCCTCTTCGTCCGTGCCCTTCAGGCGCTCACGCGAGCGCCTGACGTACCAGGTCGAAAGGTCGTCTACGAAATCCGCAAGCGGCCGAGCGGCTTTGTCAACCTGGTACGCGTCCAGGGCATCGGTAACAACGCCATGCACCTCGCGCATCTGCGCAACAATCCACTGGTCGAGCACGTGCGTGCTGTCGGCAGAGTCAGTGTGTTCCGTGTCCTTCTCGTACAACGCGTAGAGTGTGTACACGTTTATGAGCCGTGTAAAATTTTTCTTGACAATCTCATCAACCGTCCGCTCGTCGAAATTCTTCGACGCACCCGGCTCGTTGATGGTGTACATCCAGTAGCGAAGCGCATCAACGCCGTACTTTGGAATCAGGTCCCATGGGTCGATGACGTTCCCGACGGATTTGGACATCTTCTTGCCTTTGGCGTCCAAGAGGTGTCCGAGAGAGATGACATTCTTGTACGCGTGACCACGCCCCATCAGAGTGCCGATCGCGTGGAGCGTGTAGAACCACCCGCGCGTCTGATCAATCGCTTCTGAAATGAAATCCGCCGGATACCCAGGCCCCTCGACCCACTCGCGACTCTCAAATGGATAGTGGTCCTGCGCGAACGGCATTGAGCCGGAATCGAACCATGCATCGAGCACCTCCGGTACGCGCGCGAGTGCCTCTCCCCCATCCCCGACGAGCGCCACTTCATCTATGAATGGTTTGTGAAAATCGAGCTCGTAGTCCTCGTTGTGCGGAAGCGGAACGAAGTCGAGCTTGTGCACTTCAGCATTCGCATAGAAATCGCCCTGGACTCCTCGCTTGAGCGCGACTATTTCGTCCCGACTCAGGCCCTGCGCCACGGCCTCAAGGAGCCACATCGTGTATTCGTGTGCCACGACGAGTATTTTCTTGCCGGTATGTTGCTCTTCAAGAGCATAGATAAATTCTCCGACGCGCTGGCGCATGTCAGCGAGTGTCTCGCCGCCTTTGGCGGCGCGTACGAACATGTCCTCATACCCATTCCAGTAGTTCCGCAGTTCCTTAATCGGCCAGTGATTGAGGTTGCCAAAGTCGAATTCACGGATGCGCTCGTCAACGACGATATCTTCTTTCGGATATCCCAACACACCGGCCGCTATTTCAGCTGTCTCCCGCGTGCGCAGAAAGGGCGAGGTAATGATAAGGTCGATGCCATTTTTCTTCAGACCTTCGGCCGCACGGCGGGCCTGCTCCAGACCCGCACCAGTCAGCGGGTTTCCCTCGTCCGGTTCCGAAGCGATGAAGTGATTCCGGTTGCTTTCCGCCTCCGCGTGCCGCATTAAGAGATACGTATTACCGCTTTTCTTCGTCCGTTTTTTCAATTCGTCCAATGAGCCAATAACTACTGTCTCGCCGGTTTCCTCGTTCATCCAAACCGGAAGCGGTGTGCCCCAGTATCGCGAGCGGGATACTGCCCAGTCCTTTACCTCGCGGAGCCATTCACCGAACCGCCCCTCCTTTATATGCGCCGGCTCCCAGTTGATTTTCTCGTTCTCGCGTACAAGCTCGTCGCGGAGCGTCGACATGCGGACGTACCACGAGTCGGTGGCGTAGTAGATGAGCGGCTCCTTGCACCGCCAGCAGAACGGGTACGTGTGCTCGACTTTTTGTTCCGAAAGGAGCGCGCCTTTTTCTTCCAAGCTGGTGATGATATCGCGATTCGCTTCCGTTACCAGCCGTCCGGCGAATTCGGTAACATCGTCGGAAAAACGGCCTTCGAGTGTCACGAGGTGGTGTTTAGGGAGGCCGAGCGCGGTTCCGAGCTCGAAGTCGTCTGTACCGTACATAACTGCGGTATGCACGATGCCGGTTCCCTCTTCGGTCGAGACGAAATCAGCTTCATACACCCGATACGCTTTCGGGAGTTTCTCCTTTTCTTCTTTAGGAAGCGAATCGACGAGGTATGGAAAGAGCGGCTCATATTCGATGCCTACAAGGTCCGCACCTTTAAAGGTTTTTGCAACTTCATGATTCGCACCCTTCACGTGCTCCAGAAGATTTTTCGCAACGACGTTGCCGTCCGCGTCGAGAACATACTCGATATCACGGCCGACGGCGAGCGCGACGTTGCCGGGAAGGGTCCATGGTGTTGTGGTCCACGCGACAAGTGCAGCGCCCCCGGGTAGCCCGTGTTTTTCGGGATTCTTGACTGTAAACCTTGCGTACACCGAGTCATCGGTGACATTCCGATATCCGTCAGCGACCTCGTGGCTCGAAAGCGCGGTACCGCATCGCGGGCACCACGGCACTACCTTGTAGTCCTTGTAGAGGAGCCCACGCTCGTGAACGTGCTTGATGATGCTCCAAACCGACTCCATGTAGCTGTTCGCGAATGTGAAGTAGGTCCCTGCATGGTCCACCCAGTACCCCGCGCGGTCGGTGAATTCTTTCCACTCGTCTATGTAGCGCTGGACGCTCTCGCGGCACTTTCGGTTGAAAGCCGCGACGCCGTACCGCTCTATATCTTTCTTGTTCTTGAGGCCGAGCTCTTTCTCCACCTCAAGCTCGACCGGAAGGCCGTGTGTGTCCCACCCGGCCTTCCGACGTACGTGGTATCCCCGCATCGTCTTGTAGCGCGGAATCAGGTCCTTGAACGCCCGCGACTCCAGGTGGTGGATTGCCGGGTGGTTGTTTGCGGTCGGGGGCCCTTCATAGAAAACAAATTCGCCGTTTGGGGCAGGTTTTGCAAGCGATTTCTCAAAAATACAGCGTTCGCTCCAGAACGCCAGTATTTCCTCTTCACGCGCGGCTGTTTCCGATTTCGTCTCCTTCTCCATGGGACTTCAACACGAACAGTACGCGCATCCATCGATAAAATCCTGACACGTACACTGCGAACGCAGGCAGAAGTATCCGGGATTACAAGAGCGACAATGCTCTTCAAGCACATCTCCCGGCTGTGGTTGTTCTCTTCGCGACATCACTTCATCATACGGCGGAACCGCTTCCTTGTCATCTGAAGATTTGACAGGTGCCGTACTACATCTTTTCCGGCGCTTCGATTCCCAGGAGCCACAGGCCGTTTTTCATGGTGGTAGCAAAGGCGCGCGTCAGCACCAGTTTATACGTTTCGTATTCATCACCAATGATTCGTTCTCGCGCGTACCAGCTGTTAAATGCCGACGCGAGCTCCGTAAGATATGTCGTCACGTGGTGCGGTTCGTATTCATTCGCGGCGCGTTCAACCACGCTCGGGAACCGCGGCATGAGCCGTTCGAATTCCGGAATTGATTCGGGAACAACTTTTCGATTCGTCGCTCTATTATTCCCCGCTTTTTCTAGTACGCTCTTCGCGCGCACGTATGTGTACTGCAGGTACGGGCCGGAATCGCCTTCCAAAGAAAGCGCCTGTTCCTGGTCGTACACCATGTCCTTTCCAAGTGACTGCTTGAGAATCTGGTATTTGATCGCGGCGACGGCAACCTGCCGAGCAACATCCAGGTCGCTGTTCCGTTCTTTTGAAAGCGAAATGGTGTCATTAATCAGCCGCTCGCCCGAGACCACGTTCCCAGCGCGTGATGCCATCTTCCCTTCTGGAAGCCGCATGAGCCCGTGGTACACGTGTTTTAGTTTCCCTTTGAAAGACGGGTTGAATTCTTGTATCGCCCTGAAAACGACTTTTAAATACTCCTTTTGCTCCTTCCCCGTTACAATAACGGAATAGTCAAATGGAAAGTATTCGTTTTTTGCGATTACCAGTCCGAAGTCCTTTGCTTCGTACGTCGGCAAACCCTCGCTCGTTATAAAGACGCGAGTGTGCAGTCCGTACTTCTCGCCCCTGAAGACGATGGCGCCGTCGCTCTCTTCAAAAATCCCTTTCTTCAGCCCCTCCTCAATACACGCCTTCCCCGCCTCCCATACTTCGCTCTCGAAAAAATACTGGTCGAACTTCGTACCAAGGATTTCGTACAACTCTTCGAAATGATCGAGTGACGTCTGGCGACCAGTTTTATAAAGTTCATATACCGACGAATCCTTCGCGTATACTTTTTTGTTTATGTTGGTGATTTCTTTCTTCGCATCATCGTCTTCTTCATACGCCTTGTTCCCAGCAACGTACGCTTTCCCAAGGTCATCGTGATTTTTCACATCGAGCGATGCGTCGTGTGAAAGACCCCACAGGGCTTTGGCTATATGAAGCCCCACATCGCCTTGGTAGTTGACTTGCCGCACATCCGCACCTAAAAACTTCGCGATACGCGAGAGCGATTCGCCGATGACGTTCGGCATTAGGTGTCCTATGTGAAAGACCTTGAACACGTTCGGATCGGTATATTCAAAAATCTCCTTATGTCCTTTGTATGTGTCGCTCTTTCCCCAGTCGTCATCCACCTTCGCCGCAATATCGGCAAAGTACCCGCGCGAAAGATGGAAGTTAATGAACCCCGGCCCGGCGACTTCTATCTTCTCAATGCCGTCGATATCGCCGAGCTTCGCAACGACTTCCTCGGCAAGCTCACGCGGATTCTTTCCTGCCTCCTTCGCCGCAACCATCGCCACGTTCGTAGCGAAATCGCCGTGCGCCAAATCCGCCGGGTACTCAAGCGTCATTTCAGCACCGTCGATACCAAGTATATTGAGCGCTTTTTTGAGTTCTTTCTTCAGAACATCCTGCATAGATTTGAGTATATAAATACCATCACGCTTATAATGACACAAATAATGACGCAAAATCTCTACCCAATAAATACTACGGTTAACCGTAGTATTTCCTTTCATTTTACATTACTGCGCAGATAGGCGTTTTTGTTCCTTTGACAACATCCGTCGTTTCATTTTTGCCGCACCAGGAACAGTAAGCAGTGCCTCAAGTGTTTTGAGAAGCTGACTTCCTTTTTGGAAATGGCCGGTATGATCGCGTGCGTATCGCGCAATCTTTGCAAAGCGTCCTTTTTTTCTTTCTCGCCATATACGTGTAACCGTGTCTGGACTTACTTTAATCGTCTTCTGGATTTCTTCAAATGTATACCCGCGCTCAAGCATTACCACGATAGCAAGTCGTTTTGCAAACATTATTTGTTCAGTTTCACTAAATAATTCTCCAGCGAGCACCGCGGCGTCTTTTTTTGAACGTGCAGCGGTAAAGAACGTTAGAAATTGATCCGTAAGCGCTTTGTCTATATTCTCATTTACTTTTCTTTTTGAAATATTTGTCATATCAAAATACTACAGTTAACCGTAGTATTTTGATAGCGGCTTTATGATTTAGATGAGGAAAACTAAATAAATGACTCGGGAATTGGGAATTTTGCAGCGAGAGCTTTCACCTCCTCGTGTACTTTTGATTTAACGCCAGCGTCGTCCTTGTTCTTCAAAACTTCAATCATCAATTCCGCAACGCGCGCGCACTCTGCCTCGCCGAATCCGCGTGTTGTGATGGCAGGGGTGCCGAAGCGGATGCCGGATGGGTCGAGCGGTTTTCGCGAATCGTCAGCAATTACGTTTTTGTTCAAAGTAATTCCCACTTCGTCAAGTGCGGTTTCCGCTTCTTGGCCGGTAACGCCGAGTGAACCATATACATCGGCCAAAATAAGATGATTTGACGTACCGCCGCCCAGCATACGGATGTCAGACTTCCGTAATACCGCTTCCATTGCTTTTGCGTTTTTGAGAATCTGATGCGCGTATCCTTCAAACGAAGGGTCGAGTGCTTCGCCGAAGGCGACCGCTTTCGCCGCAATGTTGTTCATGTGCGGCCCGCCTTGAAGACCGGGGAACACTGCTTTATCTATCTTCTTCGCAATATCCGCGTCTTCACGAATCAACACCATGCCGCCGCGCGGCCCGCGCAAGGTCTTATGTGTCGTGGTCGTCATCACGTCAAAGCCGGCATCAAGGGGGTTGCGCACGGCCTTGCCGGCGATAAGCCCCGCGATGTGCGCGATATCGAATGCGGCAACCGCACCCACTTCGCGTGCGATGGAAACAAAGGCGTCGTAATCAAGTTCACGTGAGTACGCCGAATAACCGGCAAGTACGATCTTCGGTTTTTCCTTCTTCGCGACTTCACGCATCTCATCGTAGTCAATCTCACCCGTCGCGGTATCTTTCATTTTGTAGCGAACAAAATTAAATACCTTTGATGGAAACGTCATCGGGTGGCCGTGCGTCAGGTGCCCGCCGTGCGAGAGGTCCATACCAAGCACGGTATCGCCTGGTTCCATGAGTGCCGCGTAGAGCGCAAGGTTTGCCGGCGCGCCGGAGAGTGGTTGAACATTCACATACGCACAATTAAAAAGTTTTTTTGCGCGGTCACGTGCGAGTTCTTCAACAATGTCTGTATACTCCTGCCCGCCGTAGTAGCGCTTGCCGGGATATCCTTCGGAATATTTGTTCGTGAGCACGCTCCCCAGCGCTTCCCGCACGGCCTTCGATACATAGTTTTCAGACGGAATGAGCTCCAAGCCCTCCGCTTGCCGCTTCTCTTCCCCCGCAATCGCGTCGAAAACCTCTTTATCCTGCATGGTACTCTTCCAGATACTTCAGAATGACACGCTTCACCTCTTCGCGCACCTCTTCTTGAGAAGGGTGCGCGTCGATAACGACGTGGGGCTTGCCGGTACAGTACTCCTTCATGCCGGTGCGTACCTTCTCATGGAACGCGATATTTTTCTCGTCGAATACGTTCAGGTGTTCGCCGGAGCAGCGCTTCCGCGCAATACCGACTTTCGGGTCAACGTCGAGAAAGACGATAAAGTCGGGAACGGTATCACCACATACCAGCGCGTCGGCTTCGAGAAAAAAATCCTTGTACCGCACGCCCTTCCCCGCCACAACCTGGTACGCATAGGTTGACGGCGAGAATCGGTCGCAAATGATGTTCGTGCCAGACGCAAGCGCCGGACGGATTGTTTTCAGAACATGTTCGCGCCGCGCCGCCTCGAAAAGAAGTAGATGCGTAAGGACGTCGAGCTCGTCCGGGCGGTTGGCAACAATGGTGTTGCGTATCTCCTCGGCGTTCACCGAACCGCCCGGCTCGCGCGTGAACATGAATTTCCCCGCCGGAAACTCGCTTTTGAGCCAGGAGAGCGCGCTGGATTTTCCGGCCCCTTCGCCGCCCTCAAGTACTATGAATTTTCCGCGCATAGCTTGCTATAGTGTAGCAAAACATGGAACGGCAGTACCTCGACCTCCTCAAAAAGATCTTCGACGAGGGCGACGACCGTATGGATCGGACAGGCGTCGGCACGCGCGCGCTCTTCGGCCTTCAGATGCGCTTCAATATGGCTGACGGATTTCCGGCGGTCACCACGAAAAAGCTCGCGTTTAAAGCAGTAAAGAGCGAGCTTTTGTGGTTCCTTGAAGGATCGAATGATGACGCACGGCTTCGGGAACTGAACAACACTGACAAAACTATCTGGACGGCGAACCTTGAGGCCGACTACTGGAAACCGCACCGCGCGCACGAAACGGACCTTGGCCGCATCTATGGTGTGCAGTGGCGCGCGTGGCGAAAACCGGACGGTACCGTTGTGGACCAGTTAGGCGAGGTTATAGAGAAAATCAAAACCAACCCGTACGACCGACGGCTCATCGTAACCGCCTGGAACCCGGGCGAATTGTCCGAGATGGCGCTTCCGCCCTGCCACATGTTCTTTCAGTTCTTCGTCGCCAATGGGAAGCTGTCGCTTTTCATGCATCAGCGCTCGTGCGACATGTTTCTCGGCGTGCCATTCAACATCGCGTCCTATTCCCTCCTCTTGCATATGGTGGCGCAAGCCACCGATTTAAAACCGGGAGAATTCGTCCACTCACTTGGTGACGCACATATTTATAATAACCACTTTGGCGCGGTAAAAGAACAGCTTGCGCGCGAGCCGCTTCCGCCGCCTGCGCTGTGGCTCAATCCAGACATCAAAGACATCGA
>JBHHWQ010000015.1:0-14109 GCA_046756605.1 Minisyncoccia bacterium
GGCTGCCCGGCAGGGATTCGAACCCCGATTTTTGGTGCCAGAAACCAACGTCCTACCATTAGACGACCAGGCAATGCTAGTTAGCGTAGCTAAAAAACGCCGCCCTTTCAAGGTGTTTTGTTATTTTCTCCTCTTTACCGCCGCCCTGATAAAAGCAGAAAACAACGGGTGAGGCGAGAGCGGGCGGGCCTGAAACTCCGGATGGAACTGTGTGCCGAGGAAGAATGGGTGTTCTCGTTCCGGTAGCTCCGCGATTTCCATCAAAACGCCGTCCGGCGAGGTGGCGGAAAACACCAGTCCCGCGTCCTCAAGCCGCGCGACATACTCCGGGTTCACCTCATAGCGGTGGCGGTGGCGTTCGGAAATCTTCCCCGTGCCGTACGCTTGGCGTGCGCGCGTCCCCTGTTTCAGCTTTGCCGAGTACGAGCCGAGCCGCATGGTGCCGCCATAGTGTTTCTTCTGTAAAAGCTCCTTCTGCTCCGGCATTACGTTGATGACTGGGTCGGCCGCGCGCGGCTGTACCTCGACGGTATGCGCCTGTTTCAACCCCAGAACGTTCCGCGCGTACTCTACAACAATCAATTGCATGCCGTAGCAGAGGCCAAAGAACGGGATGCCGTGCTCGCGTGCGTACTTGATGATTTTTATCTTACCTTCAATGCCGCTCTTGCCGAATCCGCCTGGGACCAAAAGGCCGTCGTACCGGTTGAGCACCTGCATGCGCGCCCCTTTCCGCTCGTAATCCTTAACGTTGAGCCAGTCGATGTTCACAGAAACACCCGCTTCGGCGGCAGAGAATTTCAGCGCTTCAATGACGGAAAGGTACGCATCGGAAAGCACGAACGCTCCCGTGTCAAAGTATTTCCCGAAGATGCCAATGGAAACCGAGCCCTTTTTGCCGTTCTTCTTTCCATTCTTGGACCGTCGGACGAACGCCTTCCATGCGCCCATGTCCGCGCGACGGTCGGTGAGGCCGAGCTTGGTGGCGACAGCCGAACCGACATGCTCTTTCTCGAAATTGAGCGGTACGTCGTAGATTGAATCCACGTCTGGCGCAGAGATGATGTGCTCTATGGAGACGTTTGAACTTGTCGCGATCTTCTCTTTCCGACGTTGGTCGAGCCGCACTTTGGAGCGGGCAATAACAAAATCCGTCTGCACGCCGTAGGAGTTAAGCTGGTGGACGGCGTTTTGCGTTGGCCGTGTTTTCATCTCGCCAAGCGTTCCCGGCACCGGCAGGTACGAGACAAGCGCAAACGCCACGTCGTCCGGTCGCTCAACCTTCAGCACTCGCGCCGCCTCGATGAAGAGTGCGTTCTGAAAGTCGCCCACGGTGCCGCCGATTTCGATGATGGTAATGTCCGAACTTGCGTACTCCCCCGCTTTCCGGTACCGGCGTATAATCTCGTCGCGGACGTGCGGCACTGCCTCCACGCATTTGCCGCCATACGCGAGGTTGCGTTCCTGCTCGATGACGTCGCGGTAAATCATACCGCTTGTCATGTAGTCGTCGGCACCAAGCGCGCGGTTCAGAAAACGTTCATAGTTGCCCATGTCTTGGTCCGTTTCAAGCCCGCTCTCTAGCACGAACACTTCGCCGTGCTCTGTGGGGTTCATAGTACCGGCGTCCACGTTCAGGTACGGGTCCACCTTGACCATGTTCACCTTGTAGCCCTTGTTCGTCAGCACAAGTGCGATGGAGGAGGTGGCGATGCCCTTGCCGACGCCGCTCATCACGCCGCCTATAACAAAAAGGTACTTATGGCCGCGCTTCCGGCCGCTGGCACGTTTCTTGGAGGGGCCGCTCCCGCGTTTCGATTTTCGTGCGCGGGAGGGTTTTTTCATACGCGGTGTATTATACGCTCAAATACTTACGCACGGCAAGGAAACTGGAGGTGGCACCAAGCGCTGCACCGGCGAGAAGCAGGATAAAAAAGAAAGAAAGGAACTGCTCGATATAGAGCGCGAAGATGTTGATGCCGAACGTCACCTCCGTCGCACCGCGAAGTATGTATGTGAGCGGAAAGAAGAGCGCGAGCGCCACGAGGCCAGAGATTACGCCGTACAGCACACCCACCACAACGAACGGCCCGCGGATGTAGCCGTTCGCGGCGCCCATGAGCCGCATCACGCTGATTTCCTCGCGGGCTGTATATATGGCGAGCCGGAGCGTATTGAACGTTATGAGAACAGACGCGAGCGCGAAGAGTGCAATGACCGCGTAGCCGAACCGCTCGATGAACGTGGTCAGGCGCTCCAGTTGGTCGATGACCGCTTTATTCTGGGCGTAGTTCACGTTATCAATAAATGGCGCGCCCGACGGATCACGCATCCGGTCATTCAAAAACTGCGCGATGCCCGCGTACTGCGACGGTTCCTTCGCCTTTATGGACAGAGTTGCGCCGAACGGGTTCTCACCAAGCTCGTCAAGCGCCTGGAGTGTCAGCTGGTCGTCCTGGTGGCGCGCCCTGAAAGCCGTAAGCACTTGGTCTGCCGGCGCGTACTCGACGAAAGAAACTTCCGGTAGGTTTTTTACGGCATCCGTGAGGTCAAAGATGTCTTCTTCGCTCGCATCCGGTATGAAGTACACGTTCACGTCCACCTTGTCTTCCACGTATGTAACAAACTCGCCCACGACGCCGTTCAGGAACATCAGCGCACCGATGATGAAAAGCGTCATGGTCATGACGAAAATTGCTGCGAGGGACACGAAACCATTCCGCCAGAAGCTGACGATGCCAGTTCTCAATATCCTTTGCATGGTAATCCAGGTGCTCATATGTTTCACAGGACGTACCGCCCTGACGCGTCATCGCGGACGACCCGTCCGCTGTCCATGGTAACAACTCGTTTGCCCAAGCTGTCGATAACCCCCTTGTTGTGGCTCGTCAGGACCACCGTGGTGCCGAGCTCGTTGATACGCTTCAGGATTTCCACCACCTGGTAGGTGTTTATCGGGTCCAGGTTCCCGGTCGGCTCGTCGGCCAAGAGCACGTCCGGCTGGTTCACAATAGCCCGACCGATGGCGACCCGCTGGCGTTCACCGCCGGAGAGCTCACGCGGGAAGTTCCACGCCTTCTCGGAGAGATCCACGAGCTCCAGAACGTGCGGTACATCAGCGGCGATTTCTTCGTCGATGCGCCCCGCCGCTTCCATCGCAAACGCGATGTTTTCGTACGCGGTCATGTGCGGTATGAGCCGGAAGTCCTGGAACACAGTGCCGATCTTGCGCCGGAGCGTGTGGAGGCGCGAGCGCGGGATGGTGTGGATATTCTGCGATTCGAAATACACCGTACCGGAAGTTGGCTCTTCCTCCGCGAGTATCATCTTGAGGAGCGTCGTTTTGCCAGCGCCGGCGTGCCCCACAACCGAGACAAATTCTTCCGGCTCGATGGAGAGTGTTACGTCTTCAAGCCCGATAGAATCATCGGAATAGAACTTCGAAACGTCGTCGAAATAAATCACAGGGCACTATGCGAACCCGATTATTGTACCCCACTTTCGAGCGAAGCGTCTATGAACGAATCAATATCTCCGCTTAAAACGCTGTCTACATCATGCTCTTCGTGGTTTGTGCGGTGGTCCTTGACCAGTTTGTACGGGTGGAGGACATACGAGCGTATCTGGTTGCCCCATTCTATTGACGTGGTGGGCGCAACAGAGAGCCCCTGCCGCTCCTTTTCCGCCTTTTCTTCCTCTAGCTTGAGAAGTTTGGTCGCAAGCAGTGCGATTGCCCGCTCGCGATTCGCCTGCTGGGAGCGTTCTGCCGAGACGTGGACGGAAAGGTTCGTCGGCTTATGCACGATGCGGACGGCGGTTTCGCGTTTGTTCACATTCTGGCCGCCAGCACCACCCGAGCGCGTGAATTGGATATCCAGGTCGTCTTCTTTAAGCTCAACCGTCTCGTCGCCCGTTATATTCGGCAGGGCCTCGACCAGCGCGAAGCTGGTGTGCCGTTTGGCGTTCGCATTGAAGGGCGACACGCGCACGAGGCGGTGTACACCCGCTTCGTGCTTCAAACGGCCGTACGCGCCCTTCCCAGAGACCTCGAATGTGATGTTGCGGTAGCCCTGTCTGGCATTCTCGTTCTCGTGGAGCACCGACACGCCCCAGCCCTTACGGTCAGCATATCCTTCGTACATCCGAAAGAGCATGGCGGCAAAATCCTCCGCGTCGTCCCCGCCCGCGCCGGCGAGTATAGAGATAACCGCTTCGCCCGCGTCGTACTTCGAACCACCAGACGCGACCGCCTGCAAGTCCTTCATCTCCTTGATGAGCGCCTGCGCGCGTGCGGAATCATTCCAAAAGTCGGGGCTCGCCATCGCCGCTTCAATTTCCTTCACCCGCCGCTTCGCTTCGTCCTTGTTCATACAGATAACGCTAGCACACCATTGCTTTTTCCGTTAGAATGCCGAACATTGCCGAGATAGCTCAGTGGTAGAGCACTTCCATGGTAAGGAAGGGGTCCCGGGTTCAAATCCCGGTCTCGGCTCCAGTGCTCTTGCCGGCAGTGTTCAGCAAGAGACGCTGCCACCTTAGCTCAGTTGGTAGAGCAATCCCTTCGTAAGGGATAGGTCGTCGGTTCGAGTCCGACAGGTGGCTCCAGAAGAAAACGCCCCACGAAGGGCGTTTTCGATGAGTTGTTGTCGGTTTCTGGTCTCATCTTAACCGCGATTGCTGTTTCGCGATGATTTTCGCGAGGCGCACCGGCATCATCATGAGCGCAATCAAGATTCCGAAGAGAAGGAAGAATATCCCGACAAGGATATTCCCAACGCCGACGAGCTTCAGACGCAGGAGATCAGAAGGGGCCTTCTGAATCTCGACCAGCTGGGCATTAAGTGCCGAACCCGTCGCGGCACCATCACGTTCTGCTTTGGAGATAATGAAGTAGTTCTCAAGATTCTGGTGGAAGACGGCTTCATCAACGACTACTTGGCGATGCATGGAGAAGCCCGAGTAGGCGAAAAACAAACCGCCGAGAATGATGAGCATCATGACGAGCATTACCGGCATCATTTTTTTATTCATGGTTTTGTGTGTTTATGTTTATAAATATATGAATATATGTTCATATATTTATATAATACCCCTACTGTCAAATACTACAAAAAACTTATCCACAGAAAATACCGCTTGAATACTCATAATTTCTACGGCCCTGTCACGCGTGGCTTTCCATGGTCACCCGTCACTAAGTATTTTAGAGCACTTCGTTTCTAAAATACTAAGTGCGCTCGACCCCGCCTCGACTGTCGCCAAGGCGACATGTCTCCAGCCCGCATATGTAAAGAAAAACAGTGCGCAGGCACTGTTTCTTCTTTCATATGCGCGAGCGAAGGGACTTGAACCCTCAACCTCCCGCGTGACAGGCGGGTGCTCTAACCAGTTGAGCTACGCCCGCAAGTAAGGAGGATGGCAGGAAAGCACAGCTTTCACATCATCTCCGAACGCAGTATGGGCAAGACGAGTAAATCCCATATTGCGCCCGCATCTTGCGGTCCCAAAAAGATACCCGAAAAAAGCCATTTTTACAATCTACACCCCACCCAAAATGACCGGCCGGTCATTTCGGGTGGGGTGTGATTTTTCTCTTAGACCGAACATTTTTCTACAAACATAGAATATACCTATCCTTGGTCCTAGAGGAAACCAAAGAGTTTCGCGATAAAGAACACGTAGGCAAGGACATAGAAAGCGCCCTCCCAGATATGTATGCGGTTTGATATTCCGGAAATGATGAAAAAGAATGTGGTGGCGATAAGCATAGGGAGCGCGATGGTAACGGTTGGCGCGTCAAGTTTCTGCACGCCCAAAAGCCCCGAAACACCCACAACCATGAGGAGGTTGAAAATGCTTGAGCCAAAAATGTTCCCTACTGCAAGCTCCCCTTTGCCGGAAACTGACGCCTTTATGGAAACGATAAGTTCGGGGAGCGACGTGCCCACGGCGACTGCCAATATAGTAATAACGCCAATAGGAACGCCGGCAATGTTAGAGACGACGAGCACCGCATCAATCAAATACTTAGCACCGCCGATAAGAAAAATGAAACCGAGCACCAAGGGCACGATATCGAACGGTCTCATGCGTACTCGCACCGTCTTTTCAGTGCTATTTTTTATCTCATCACGATGGAGGAACGAGTATGCAAGATATAGAGCGAATCCCGCGAGCAGGAAAACGGACTCCGGGACCGTAATGACGCCGTCGTAGGCGACGCCGAAAAATAAAAGTGTTACCAAGGCAAGGAGTGGTATTTCAAGATCAATCAGGTTCTTGGTAACGGTAAGCGGACCTTTCGAAAAGACAGCGGTGAGTCCTATGACAAGGAGGATGTTCGCGATATTAGAACCGATGGCGTTTGCCGCAGGAATCTCTGTGGCGCCGGCAAACATACCAAAGACGGATGAGACCAGTTCGGGCGCTGAGGTACCGAAACCGACGACGATGACGCCGACCAAAAAAGGCGACATGCCGAGTGCGAGCCCTATCTTCTGGGCCCCTTCGAGGACCCAGTCGGCACCCTTGATGAGGGCAGCAAGCGCAACGATAAAAACGACCGCCCAGATCAAAAGTGTCATATATGAGTCAGTTTAGCAGGAAAAGTGCCGGCGGCAGGGATTGAACCTGCGACCTCAACTTTATGAGTGTTGCGCTCTAACCAACTGAGCTACGCCGGCAATATGAGGAAATATAGCAGTTTCGTAAAAAAATTAAAACCACCGTATGCACGGCGGCTCTATTTTTGTTGCGGGGCCTGGAATCGAACCAGGGCCTGGAGGTTATGAGCCTCCCGAGGTACCTCTCCTCCACCCCGCTGGAACGTAGTATACATCAAACTTTTTTTCACTCAAGAGTCATCCTGACTAACAGGTTGTTAACAACCTGTTAGTGGTATACTTATATGTATATGACCAATGTTTCAAAAAAGAGGATCGCAACCAAGGTTTCAAAAACTATCGACGGCCAATTCATCAAAACCATCGCTCGTCTTGACGTAAAATCGGCGGAAAGATTCTTCAAAGATTTTTTTACCGCAACAGAACGGGTTATGTTTGCTAAGCGGCTCGCTATCATACTTCTACTTAATGAAAATTTTTCACCATATCGAATTGCCCGTCTTTTAAATGTGAGCACCGCAACAGTGCGGCGTGTGCACGCTCGCCCATTTTCGAAGAATGCCTTGCTGGTTAAAAACAGTATCGGCAGAGATCAGACGTTCTTCAAAGAGTTTCGTGATTTCCTTTTCGAAGGGCTCTCCATGAATCCTAAGCGAAGAGTGAAGTGGCTGAATGAATTTGAAAAGAGATATGGCTAGTTATTAACGGGTTGTTAACAACTTCATAATGAATGTGACGGCGTAGTGTTTCAATAAGTGAAAGTTAAATGAAATTGAATTCTTCAAAGACCTGTTCGTATAGTTTCATGATGCGGAATGCCTCGCGCTGGGTCAGGATGAAGTCGCTATGGCCTTGTGAGATGAAGTTCCTGACGCGGTGTGCTTCCCACGCCTGCGGCACAGTGACGAACGCATCCTCGGGGAGTGCGCGCATCCGGTCAGGGGTCGTCGCGCCTTCGTAGCCGAGCTTCATCAAGAGTTCGCCGAGCATCCGGTCTGCCTCAAGGATGGCGTGGCGCCAGCGCTTGGGGTCGGATGTCATTGCCTCGTCCAAAAGCTCCTGCCAGCGGTGATTGCGCACGCGCTCCTCATCGGTTTCTGGCGGAAGCGTGCCGTACACGGCAAGTTCGCGCAGGCGGATGTATAGGAGTCCCGCGAGTGTGAAGAGAAGCGCGAATGCGAGAAACAGTGAAAGGCCCCAAGCGAGAGTGCTGTACGCATCCCAGAGATACGCAATGATGCCGGAAGCCGCGTTCCAAACGCTTTGAAGAATACCAAAGAGGGACGCTAAGAATCCGGCAAACCCATCCGACCCGCCGGAAGACGGCGCTTCAACAAACGTACACTGGCCGCCGAAAAGCGAGTAGATGGTGCAGTACCAGTACTGAAGATTGAGAAAATGAAAGATGTCCATCTATGGATATTTTAACGTCCCGCGCCCACTTCGCCCATGAGATCGCGCGCGGCGGCAAAGAGCCAGTGTTCGCGCTGTCGGGGACTCATGAACTGGACACCCACGGGGAGTGTCTTCCCGCCTTTCTCCACCGAGCCGAACGGTACCGAAAGCGCCGGCAGGCCCGTCAGATTCGCCGAGACGGTGAATATGTCTTCAAGGTAGAGGGAAAGCGGGTCCTGCTTCTCGCCGAGGACGAACGCACCGCCGGGGGCCGTGGGAGTGGCAATATAAGAAACGTCTTTGAACACCCGGTCGAACTCCTCGACGAGCGCGGTGCGAAGCGCCGTTGCGCGGCGGTAGTAAGCATCGTGATAGCCGGAGGAGAGCACGTGCGTGCCGAGTAGAATCCGCCGCTTGGTTTCCTGGCCGAACCCTTTTTGCCGCGAACGCCGGTACTCGTCGAGAAGCGTCTCGCCACCGACGTTAAGCCCGTAGCGCATGCCATCGAAGCGCGCGAGATTGGTGGACACTTCCGCCGGCATGATGATGTAGTAGGCCGCGAGCGCGTGCGGGGCGGTGGGCAGTTCCACGTCCACGATGTCATAGCCCTGCTCGGCAAGCGCGGCAAGCGCACGCTCGAACTCGGCGGCCGCCGCCGGCGCCGCGTCAGCAACGAACGCGCGCGGTACGCCGATTTTCTTTCCCGGCGCGCCTGAAGGCGCGCCGGGGAGCGTCGTGCTGTCTTTCGGGTCCGGGCCGCCCACGACGTCGAACACAACCTCAATATCATCCACGGAACGCGCGAGCACCCCCAGCTGGTCGAGCGAAGAGCCCATGGCAATCAAGCCGTAGCGGGAGATGCCGCCATACGTCGGTTTGAAACCGTAGAGACCCGTCAATGACGCCGGCTGACGCACAGAGCCGCCCGTGTCGGTGCCAAGACCCACTGTTGCGAGGCGCGCGGCGACCGCCGCCGCCGAGCCGCCAGAGGAGCCGCCGGGAGAACGCGTTTCATCAAGCGGATTCTTCGTCGGGCCGAACGCCGAGTTTTCTGTCGAAGAACCCATGGCGAACTCGTCCATGTTGGTCCTGCCTAGGAACACCGCATGGGCTTTCTTGAGGCGGGCGACCGCGGTCGCGTCATAGGTTGCGACATGGTTCTCGAGAATCTTCGACGCCGCGCTCGAGCGCTTTCCTTTAATGAGGATGTTGTCCTTGGTCGCGAACGGCACACCGGTAAGCGCATGCACGGCACTTCCTTTTTCCGCAAGCGCCTTGTCTGCGGCATCGGCTTGTTCGTACACGTCGTCAAATACCTCTAAATAGGCGTTCAGGCGTGGGTTCTCCTGCTTGATACGCGAAAGGTGCGCTTCTGCTACGTCGCGCGCACTAAATTCCTTCGCGCGATACCCCGCCCCAAGTTCCTGTGCCGAAAGTTCCGTAAGGTCAGCCATAGTTACCCGCCGAGAATTTTCTTTACCTTAAGAAACCTGCCGTCGCGCTCAGGTGCCTGCGCAAACATCGCTTCGGTGTACTCGTTCGGCGCGTGCGGCTCTCCGTCTTCACGCATCACGTTCTCGAGCGGCAGGTGCGGCGATGGAGCGACCCCTTCAGGGAGCGCCACCTTCTGGATGGTCTCGATGTACGCAAGAATGGAGTCGAATTCGCCCTGCATACGTTCAATCTCCTGCTCCGAGAGGCCGATGCGGGAGAGCGTGGCAAGCTTCTTTACGTCATCTTTGGAAACCGTCATGGTTCGCCTTATGGTATCAAAAAAGGGCCAGAAATTCCTTTTCGGAGAGGGTGGTAACGTTCAGCGCGCGCGCTTTCTCAAGCTTCGAGCCGGCCTTCTCGCCCGCGACTACATAGTTGGTTTTCTTGGAGACGCTGGACGAGATGCTCCCGCCGGCGCCGCGGATACGCGCCGCGGCTTCTTTCCGCGAAAGTGTTGTGAGCGTACCTGTCAAGACGAACACCTTCCCCGAGAGCGCGCCTTGGCGCTTTCGCGGCGCCGGCTTCACGGCGACGTGCGCGATGAGCGCTTTGAGTGCGTGTGTGTGTTCCGTATCGCGAAACCATTCATACACAGACCGTGCAACCACCCCGCCCACACCTTCGACCGCCTCCAACTCCTCAACAGATGCTTTTCGCACCCGCTCAAGTGTCCCGAAATGCTCCGCAATGTCGCGCGCCGTCTCTTCCCCCACCTGCGGAATAGAGAGCGAGATTAGGAATCGCGAAAGCAACACGCGCTTCCGCTTGTTGATGTTTTCTACCAGGTTCCGCGCCGACACTTCACCAAACCCTTCAAGCCCTTCGAGGTCGCCCTCGGTTAAGGTAAAGATGTCCGCCGCGGTCGCAACCAGCCCTTCGTCGATGAGCTGGTCCACGGTTCGCGCGCCCATACCTTCGATATCGAACGCACTTTTCCCGACAAAATGCTGCAGGCGGCGGCGGAGCTGTGCGCCGGAGTTCTTCTCGACGCACCGCCACGCGGCCTCGCCTGGCACGCGCTCGATCGCACCATCTCCCCCGCACTCCGGCACCTTCTTCGGGAACGAATATGCCTCTGTGTTTTTTGGACGCAACTCCGGCACCACCTGCACCACCTCGGGAATTACGTCGCCGGCACGCTGTACGACCACCGTGTCGCCGACACGCACGTCAAGACGCTTTACCTGGTCCTCGTTGTGCAGGGTTGCCCTGCTTACCACAACACCGCCAACCGAAACCGGCGTCAGGTGCGCGACCGGCGTCAGTATTCCGGTCCGGCCAACCTGAAGCGCGATCTCCTCGACCACGGTCGTCACTTGCTCGGCCGGAAACTTGAACGCGACGGCGAACCGCGGGGCCTTCCCGGTGTACCCGAGCATCTCCTGGTACACGCGTTCGTTTACCTTCACTACCACGCCGTCAATCAGATAATCCTCACGTTCGCGCTTTCTGCCGTGCCATTCCTTCCAAAAGGAAAGCACCCCGTTAATGTCCGCGACATGCGTGAAGTGCCGATTCACTTTGAACCCGAGCTCCTGGAGCGTGCGGAGTTCCGCTTTCTGGGTGTCGGGCATGGACTCTTCGAAGCGCACGAGGTCATAGATGAACGCGTCCAGGGGGCGCTCGGCAGCGATCTTCGGGTCGAGCTGGCGAATTGCGCCGGCCGCGGCGTTTCGGGGATTCGCGAACGACGGCTCCCCTGCTTTCGCGCGCTTCGCATTCAATTCGGCAAGTGCACGCTTCCCCATCCACACCTCACCTTCCACGACCGCGTTGAGCGGCCGGCGGAGCGTAAGTGGCACTGATTCGATGGTGCGCACGTTCATGGTCACGTCCTCACCCACAGTGCCGTCGCCGCGCGTTGCGGCAGTTTTCAGCGCCCCCTTCTCATACGTCAGGACAATCTTTAAGCCGTCAATCTTGAGCTCCACGGTGTACGTCGCGCGTGCGCGTGCGCCGAAATTCGCGCGCACGCGCTTCTGCACGCGCTCATCCCAGGTGCGCAGTTCCTCTTCCGAAAACACATCGTTAAACGACCACTGCGCCACCACGTGCCGCACCTTCTTAAAACCCGGCAATGGCTTGCCGGCGACGCGTTGGGTGGGAGAGTCGGGAGTGGCAAGCTCCGGATAGCGCTCCTCAAGCTCTGCGAGTTCATGCTTGAGCGCGTCCAGCGCCTCAATAGGAATCCCCTCCTTGTCGAGGACGTGATACTCAAAGCGGTAGCGGTCTATCGCCTCGCGCAGTTTCTTTGCGCGCGCTACCGCCTCTTTGGGAACCCGTTTTTCCGGCGTGGCCATTGCCTTATTGTACCCTCGTAAGTGCCCGGATTCTACGAGCCACCAAGGATGTTGATCTGCTTCTGGTAGAACGCAGCGTGTTCCATCACGCCGTCACCATAGAAGGCGTACGCCGGTTTCTCGGCGTTGCCCCAGCCGGCAAAGTATCGGAGTGCCGCGAGCCGCTCGGCCGCATACGTGCCGCGCGTGGCGCCATTGTCCTTCAGAAGAAGCGCACTCGCCATGAACGCATCCTGATTCTCCCACGGGTTTCCTGGTGAGTTTTTGCCGAGGAGCTGGCGGATGCGGTCTTTGCTCGCGTCGTATTTCCACGGGCCCGCGTAGCTTCCGTTCACCGAGCCGCATTTCCCGTTCGAGACGTTCACGAACCCACCGAAGCACGCCCACGTCGAAGGAATGAATTGCGCCGGACCCATGGCGCCGCCCCAGCCGTAGCCGGGCTGTTTAGAAACAGGCATACGCGCGGGGTCAAGTCCCAAGGTCTCGGTAATCTTCAAATAAACAGGTACGTCACGCGTCGGGTGCATATCGACCGTGTAGGTACCAGTGCCTAAATATTCGCCAAGTCTGGTCTCCTGTGTCAGGACACCGAGGATGAGGGCGGGCCGAACACCAGTCGCTTCAGAGGCGCGGTTTGCAAGCTCCAATGCCTCGCCGAAAGGAATCGCGGCGCTGTCGCGAAGGACGAAGAGCTCGGCGCGAATCTCCGCCGCGGTCTTTTCTATCGAGCCGATAAGTTCCTGATACGCCGCCTCCTCGCCTTTCGTGACGCGGAGAATCTCAGCACGTTCCGCTTTCTTCTCTTCGATTTTGTTTTTCTCCAGAACCTGGAGCGTACGTAGCTCTCGTTCGTCCGTGCGCCGAGTCTCGAGTGCTGTCCGCTCCTCAGCAGTTTCCGCTTTGGTATCCTCGATCTGGATGAACGACTCGCGCAAGGACGATTTAATGGCGGCGAACGAATCTATGTCGGCAAAAAACTCGGATATGTCTTTCGACGCAAGTACGAACTCGACGAGCGTGTGATTGTCTATCTCGTTGGTCTTGCGGAGGATATTCGCGAGCGACTGATGCTCGCGCACGAGCTTCTCGTCGAGCGAAGTAATAGTGTCGGACTTCGCGCCGATGTCAGAGGTTAATTTCTGTATGGAAATATCGCGCGCCCGTATAGAAAGCTGGGCCTTTTTGATTTCAGCGTCCAGAATGGAGACGTCGCGCTCCAAGGACACGCGTTCCTCGCGCTTCGCGTCCAGGAACACGGTCTGATTCGCAATCTCCGCCTCAAGCGCGGCGAGGTCGCGCTCTAGCGCCGCGCGCCTGGCGGCGACGTCCGCCTCTGTCGCCGCCACAGACACCCCGCCCGGAGCAAGGATGAGGAAAGACAGAAAAAGCGCTGCCACAACGAGCCGCATACTTTAGGTAGTATAGCAATCAAAAAAACCGGCCTACTCGCCGGTTTTCTCTTCTTCTTTTTTGTCGCCTGACTCCTGTTCCGTGTCTCCTGCCTCATCTTCCTCCTTCTTGCCTCGCTCTTCGGAAAGTCCGATGGATTCCATATCCGGTTCCTCCGTCGGCTCTTCCGGTTCCTCCTCAGGCATGCGAAGGATTACCACTGTCTCAGCGGGGTCGGTTATGAGTTCCGCACCTGCAGGAAGTGTGATGTTTGCCGCGGTAATGTTGTCCTCGAGCGTGGCGAGGTTAGACACGTCCACAGAAACTTCGTGTGGCAGATTGTCCGCCTCGGCCTTCACCTCGATGTCATACAGCACTTTGATGAGATTCGCACCCAGTTCCTTGACTGCCGGCGCCTCACCGGTGAATACTATAGGTACCTCGACCGTTACCTTCTGGCCTTTCCGCACCGCATAGAAATCCGCGTGCCGCGGCACGTTCGTAACCGGATCGACATCGACGTCGTGGATGAGCACGTTCTTGGCTTCACCGTCGATGTCGAGCGCGATGACGGTGGACTCGCCCGCCTCCATGAAGACATGTGAAAAATCCTTCACGCCAATGTCGATGGGAAGCGATTCGAAGTCCTTGCCGTAGACGACCGCGGGTATGCGCCCCTCCCTCCGGAGCGCCTGCACGCCCTTGCCGGTTACGGAACGCTTTGCGGCTTTCAGTGTCAGCGTCATGGTGAAAGGAGTATAACGGAGGCGGCATTATAAATCAATGCGGATACCGTTATTGGAGGTCGAGGTATTTGAACGGCTCCACATCGCCGCGCACCACTTTCTTGCCCGGATTGAAGATGTCCAGAGGGTCGAGAATTGCTTCGGTCTGACAAAAGAGCGCGG
>JBHHWQ010000016.1:0-11750 GCA_046756605.1 Minisyncoccia bacterium
ATCAAACACTGGAGCTACTCGTCCTTAATCGCGTTCCTCAGGAACCCGCTCGCGTGGCACAAACGGTATGTCGAGCACGTATATGACCTGCCATCAACGCCAGCCGCGGCCGTCGGGCGTGCCGGACACAAGGCGCTTGAGCACTATTATCGCGACCGTGTACCGAAAGAGCAGGCAACTCAGATGGGCCTTGCGTATCTGCGCACGGTGCCGGATTTTGAGCTCGACTTCGGCAAGGCCGAAAGCGCCCGCGCTCGAAAAGCCAAACGCGCGGCGATGGAGCGCGAGTACCTGCAGGCCATAGGGTTTTACCTCAGGCGCGCACCGCGTCACGCGGTGGTCGGGGTTGAGGTTTCGGCGAAGGCGGCTGTTCCTGGTGTATCGCTTCCTGTGAAAGCCGTATCCGACCTCGTTGTCGAGTCACGGACCAACCCGGGCGCGCTCGACATCGTTGACCATAAGTTTGTGGATTCTTTTACTGCGCCGAACACCGATAAACCGCTGTTCGTGCTTCAGGCACTCTTCAACTACTACACGGTGCGCGAGGAGTACGGAGTGCCCGTCGCGCGCTTTATTCTCCAGGAATGCAAGAAGCGCAGAAACCGGAGCGGGGGAAGCCAGATGCGCCGGCACATCATCCGCTTCGACGAGTGCGCAGACGACTTTACGCTCTTCCAGCGTCTCCTCAAGGACGCGACCGAAGAAATCTCCCGCCGAAAGCGCTGGCTGCCGAACCCGTCCGATATGTTCGAAGGCAAGAATAGCTTTGAGATATACCGCATGGGTCTCGCTGAAGGGGAAGAATCTGACGCTTGACTTTTTAGCTATTATGATATATAATCGGCTCAATGAGAAATACTAAGGAAATGCTGGGTGTTGTTAGCGGCGCCATAGGTTTTGCCGCGATACTCGGTCTGCTTTATCTGTTTTACGTTGGATTTGCCGGCGAACTTCCCGACCCGGAGACCGGCGGCATGCCGGAAGACCCGGACCATCCGCACGGTTGATTAATCAACAAAACAATCCCCGCATACGCGGGGGTTGTTTTTGCGCAATCTGCCCGAAACCTCTAGAGACCCTGCTCGGCAATGATGGTTTCGATGACATTCTTAACGGTCGCATATGGCTGTGCGCCCGGAAAGGCGACCCTTTCGCCGCTTTTGAGAAGGATGACGTTGTGCGGCGTACCTTGTCCGCCAGCCGCAATGGCATCGTTAAACTGCGCTTCGACCTTCGAAGCATACTTGCCGGAGTCGAGGCAGGTGTTGAACGCATTCACGTCAAGCCCGATATCACCGGCGATTATCGGCAGCTGCGCGAGGTCGAGCCCGTTGTTCGACGGCGTTATTTCGTACACGCGGTTCACGTACGCCCAGAAAGCGTCATTGCCGCCCTGTTCCCACGCGCACTCGCTCGCTTCTGATTCTTTCGGCGCTTTTGGATGGAGCTGGGAGAGCGGGAAGTGCCGGTACACCCACGCAACCGTTCCGTCCGGGCCGTACTCGTCGATGATCTGCTGCATCGTAACGTGGAACTGCTTGCAGAATGGGCACTCGAGGTCTGAATATTCGACAATCACGATGTCGGCATCAGGGTTCCCGAGAATATGCTCATCGGCCGACACCGGTTCAATGGTTATTTCATCTCCGGTTGCTGGTGTACCGCCATCCTGCGGCGCAGGCGCCGCACCCCTACCGGCGAAAAAGAGCGCACCGGCAATCAGTACGCCCGCGACAACAATAGCGAGAGGAACGGCAAGGTTCTGGTTCATGTATATATCGTTAGTGGTAACCTGTTGAACAGAAGGTATAGTAGCATAACCAAAGATTCATGACCGAAGTCGCTTCTCTCACCCTCCTCGGCCTCATCCAGGGCCTTACCGAGTTCCTACCGGTCTCCTCGACCGGGCACCTGGTCGTGGCGCGGGAGCTTCTCGCGCTCTCTCCGGAGCATGCGCTTGCGGTCGATGCGGTCCTGCACCTCGCGACCGCGCTTGCCGTCCTCGTCTACTTCCGCACTGACGTCGCGCGGCTTGCGCGCTCTTTAGCGGCGCTTGCGCGCGGAAGGGAAGCGGCGCGTACTGACAGAACTCTGATCGCAGCGCTCGCGCTCGGTACAGCGCCGGCGGTCGCCCTCGGCCTTTTATTTGAATCGCAAATAGAGGGTGTGTTTCGGAGCCCTGCGTTCGTGGCATACGCTCTGATCGCCGGCTCCGCGCTCTTCTTCGTTGCCGAGCGCTTGGCGAAGCAGGCGGAGGCGCTTACCGCGAAAAAAGGACTCGCCATCGGCTTTTTCCAGGCACTTGCGTTGATTCCCGGCGTGTCGCGAAGCGGCGCCACGATTTCAGGAGGGCTTCTCTTGGGCCTTGCCAGAGAAGATGCCACGCGCTTGGCGTTCCTCTTGTCGTTCCCGGTTATCCTTGGTGCGGGTACGCTCAAGTTCGTTGAACTCGGGAGCGCAGGCGTCCTTGCCGCAAGCGGCGGCGCGCTTTTCGCCGCCGCCGCCGCCGCATTTTTCTCCGGCCTAGCGGCGATTCATTTCCTTCTTTCATTTCTGAAGCGGCACACACTCGATGTGTTCATCGTCTACCGCGTGGCGCTTGCGGCGTTTATCCTCCTTTTCCTTGTATAATTTTAAATCGGCAACGTGCGGTTAATGGCCGCCGTTTCGCCGTTCTCCCAGACCGATGTGTCGATAGGGACGACCCGTTTCTCGCCGAAATCCATATACTTCACGTTGCCGTGCTTGAGCGCGTACTCATACACCTCCTTGGTGATGCGCACGTCCTCGATACAGTACTCGCGCACTTTCTCAATTTCACCATCCCGCCACCACTGAACGGAGTCAAGCCCGCTCCCTTTTTTCTTGCGACCCAAGGTCGCCTCGGCGACTGAATCGAGCTTGAGCCGCCGCCCCAGTGATTCGCGTATGGAAACCAAAATATCGATACTTTTTATCTGTGAAAGGTCGCCGGGATAGTACTTGTTAATGATAGGGATGTCGAAGTGATTTGAATTGTAGCCAATGATGGCGTCCGCGTGCTCTAGAATCGGCCAGAGCTCGACCAGGTCTGCTTTGGTAAAGCTTTCGAACGAATCAGTTTCAGAATCGTGGATACACACCATGGCGAGCTCCATCGCGTCCGGGTCCACGCGTCCGGGCGTGGCGCTGGTAGTTTCGATGTCGAGCGTGATTTTTCTCATGTCCCGATCATTCCCGCTCGGGGCGCGCATCAATGAGCGTTTGCGGCACGTTTTCTACGGCAACGCTCCGCTCTTTGCGCGTTTGGAGGTCTTTTAACGTAACCGTGCCGGACGCCACCTCTTTTTCTCCATAGGCCGCAAAGAAGGGAATGGCGAGCTTTGTTGCGGCTTTAATATGCCCCTCCATCTTGTCGTGCTTCATGCCAAGCGCCACGTTTGCTCCTTTTGCTCTCCAGAGCGCCGCGATACCTGCGGCGCGCTCCGTGTCTCCAGGCGAGACCGGCGCAAGGTATAGGTCGGCGGTCGCTCGCGTCTCGGGTAAAAGACCGTGGGTTTCCAGGAAATCGCGCGCAGTTACGTCGCCCATCCCGAAACCGACGGCTGGCACATGCTCGGTGCCGTACTCTTCGACGAGGTAATCATACCTACCGCCGCCGAACAGAGAGCGTGTGTTATCTCCCGCGGTATCATATATTTCAAAAACCATTCCCGTGTAGTAATCAAACCCCCGGACGATTCCCGGATCGAACTCGGCGTTTGTTACCCCTCGCGCCTGGAGTATGTCTACGAGACCGCGCACGGCACACTCCGCTTCCTTTACGGAATCGTCCGGCCCATCGATGAGGGCGATTGGATCCTGCTTCCCAACGATAATTTTTTTCGCCTCCGCATCGAACTCCTGCTTCGAGATTTTCGCGCGCCGGTCAAGAAGGCGCCGGTATGCCGTGCGCTGTTTTTCGTCCATTCCGACTGCGTCAAAGGCCGTCTCGAGAAGGTTCCGGTCGGCAATTTTTATGGAAAACATATCGTCGGTTGCACCGAATCCCTTCATGACGCTGTAGGCAAGCTCAATGATTTCCGCGTCTGCCGCGGCGCCTTCCACGCCGAAGATATCCACATTCAACTGCCAGTGTTCGCGCAAGCGTCCGCGTTGGGGGCGCTCGTAGCGGAAGACGTTCGGGATCGAGTACCAGCGAAGCGGAAATCCGAGCGCGCGCTTTCGCCTCGCGATCATACGTGCGGCTGTCGGTGTCATCTCGGGGCGGAGCGTTACCGAGCGCCCGCCGCGGTCGGTGAATGTATAGGTTTGCTCCGCAACAATCTCTTCGCTCGTCTTTTCGCTGTAGAGCTCCGTGGGCTCAAGAATGGACGCGTTGTACGGCTCATACCCGAAACGCTCCGCCGTTCGGCTCATCACGCCGAGAATGTAGCGCTGCACGCGTTCGTCCTCCGGATAAAAGTCGCGAACGCCTTTGTAGGTGTCGACTGCCATAGGTATTGTTTCAGTTACTTTGCGGGCCTAAGGCCAAGCGCTTCTCCTGCGCCTGGCGGATGATGCGCTCAACGCGCCGCGGATTGCCGACCTCGGTAAACAGGAATTCGCGTTTGGCGGCGGCGGTCTGTACCTGCACATTTCCAAAATTAAGGAGCGATCCGATGACCGTATTGATGTCAGTGGTAATATCCTGCACCTGCTCGAAATTGAACAGGGTTGCAATGTTTCTGTGGAAGAACCCCCGCTGGTCGATGTCGATGATGCGCCAGTTGGTGACAATCCACACGTCATAGTAGTAGTCGGTCGTCCAGCGGGCAAAGAGCACCTGCCAGAGGACAAGTGCCCAGAAGGAGGCGAAGAAGAGGCCAAAGCCCTCGGGAATCTGGACACCACCCGCGACAATAAAAATCTCAAGGACGGGAATCGCGAAAAAGGGGAGGAAGAAGAGGATGAGGATACCGATGACGTCACGTAAGAAGACGAACCAGTGGCGCCTGACCACGATGAGGATTTCCTCGCCCGGCTCCATGTCTTTGAGCATTTTCTTGTTCTGCATACGGAGTTTTGATTAGGCGACCGCCATGATGCCGGTGAGCATCGCGCCGATGAGGATTACCGTACCGACCACGTAGAGCGGCAGGGCAATCCACACCAAAGGGTACATCGCTCCGAATCGAAGCCAGTGGTAGAGGAGCGAGAAGCCGTAGAAGGCGACTGCGACCAGGGCGAGGAAGAAAAAGGGCCAGAGGATGAACGCGAGATCAAACGGTGGCATGCGCCTATTATGCCACAGCTTTTCGCGTGAGTTTCGTAAATCGCTCCGCGCCATACTGGTCGCGGTGTGTTTCCGCCGCGAGGCAAGGCCTCGCGGCGGCTTTTGCTATACGCGATACATGGTTCGGCTCATGTTCGACCCACGCCGCGCCGCCCGCAGCGAGGTGTCTGGGAAGTCCCTCAATGAAGCGTGCAATGAACGCAAAACCGTCATCGTCTGCAAAGAGCGCTTCGCGCGGTTCGTGCGCGAGCACCTCCGGCGAAATCGTGTCGCGCAAGCGCGACACGTACGGCGGATTTGCCAAAACGAAGTCAAACACTCCCACTGTTTGACGTCGGACGTCAAACAGTGGTGTCCAGACATCCGCTTGAATAAGAGTGGCGCGTGATTGGTCTATGCTGTTTTTCCGTAAGCTTTTTTCGATAGTGGGAAAGTGCCGCGATTCCTTTTCCACGAACGTTACCCGCGCGTTTGGCACCTGTTTCAAAACAGCAAGTCCGATGCAGCCGCTTCCAGCGAACATATCCAACACCCGAAATGTGCGACGTCCGACGTCGCACATTTCGGTTATGGCGCGTTCGACCCAGTATTCTGTTTCAGTGCGCGGGATAAGCGGTCGTGAGTCAAGGTAGACATTTACGCCCAAAAACGGTACAAAACCGCGTTCATAATCCTCCACTGGGTCGGCCAGCATCTGCCCATGGTACTATTTTCGATATGCAAAAACGAATCGACTGGTGGGATGTATTCTTCTCGCTCCTTTTTATTTTCCTAGTATATCTAGCGTACCGTATCCTGGTCAGCTCAGGCACAACACCCCAGTCCGTATCCATGTGGGACGCGTTCCTCATGATGCTCGCCACTTTCCGGCTCACGCGACTCATCGTCTACGACTCAATCACGCGATGGTTCCGCGATTTCTTCGAGGATGGAAAGCCCTACACGTTCCTCGGAACATTAAAGACCCTCATCAACTGCCCGTGGTGCATGGGGCTGTGGTTTGCGGTTGTCGTGGCCGGTGCCTACTTCTATGCGCCATTCCTGTGGTTCTTCATCTTCGTGCTTGCGCTCTCTGGCGCGGCAACATTTGTCCAACTTGGCGCGAACTGGGTCGGCTGGAGCACTGAATACCAGAAGCGCAAGGTGCTTAACGATTAACATCCGCGGTTGGGTATATGGGATATCGCTATCCGCGGATGTCGAGGTATATGGTGAGGGCAAAGCGCGGCCTCTCGGGTCTCGGCTTGTTTGCCCAAGTGGATATTCCACGCGACGAGTTCGTCATTGAATATTGGGGCAAGACGGTGCCTGACGAGGAGGCGGATAGAGTGGGCGGCAAGTATCTGTTCCGGCTTGAGAACGACATCACGATTCTGGGGAATCACAAGGAGAACCTTGCACGTTTGATGAACCACTCATGCAGGCCCAACTGCGAAGCGGAAATGGACGGGAAGCGTATCTTTATCTACTCGAAACGGAACATCAAAGCGGGGGATGAGCTGACCTATGACTACGGCAAGGAATATTTTAACGACCATATCAAACCGTACGGCTGTCGTTGTCCGAAATGCAGCGAGCAGTAGGGTATAATCGGCTTATGAGTGAAAGTCCGTTCGCGGTTCGTCCGCATGAAAAAATGAAAGACGTGCTCCTGCACCCTGATGCGGAAGGCCCGGTGGAACACTACTGGATGATCCGCGGCGGCTCCAAAAAAGGGAACATCACGGTGTGGGAAGCGGGAACGGTCGGGGGTGAGTACATAAAAACCTACGGCCACTACCACGTGGACGACCTGCCGGAAATCTACTGGTTTGTCTCAGGTGAGGGAATCGCGCTTCTTCAGAAGCGCGTTGAGGAAAATGGCGAGCCGGTGAACGACCGCATCGAAGAATTCAAAGTGGTGCCGGTCAAAGCGGGGGACGAGCTTCATATAGAGCCGCGGTGGGGGCACCTGGTAGTGAACACCGGCGATACGTTTTTGGTAACCAGAGACGACAGTCCGGTTGCCGGTATTGGCGATTCCGCGTCAATGCCGCTTCACGCCGACTACAAACCTGTGCTTAAAATGAAGGGGTTTGCGTACTTTGTGGTGGATCGGGGCGGGAAGCCGGCTCTCGTTAAAAATCCGCTTTATAAAGAGATACAAAAAGAGGATTTAGCCGGATTACCTGTTGTTGACGCATGAGCGAGGAAAAGAAATTCCCCGATGGCTTCCTTTGGGGAGCTTCCACCGCTTCGTATCAAGTGGAGGGAGGAAACGAGAACACTGACTGGGCGCAGGCGGCACGCGCGGGACGCGTGCCGCCTGCCGGTATTGCCTGCGACCACTACAATCGCTACGAAGAAGATTGGGACATCGCCCAAATTCTCAATTTTTCTTCTCAGCGTTTTTCAATTGAATGGGCGCGGATTGAACCTGAAGAAGGGAAGTTTGATGAAAAGGAAATGGAGCACTACAGGAAAGTAGTGAAAGCGCTTCGCGCACGCGGCATGGAGCCGTTTGTGACCATCTGGCACTTGACGATGCCCACATGGCTTTCAGATAAGGGTGGCATTGCATACAAGCACTGGCCAGAGTTACTAGCGCGTTACGGCGCATACGTCGCCAAGCATTTAGGCGAGGATGTGAAGTTTTACATTACAATCAACGAACCACTGGTGGTAACCGGCATCGGCTATCTTGCCGGCACCCGGCCTCCGTTTAAGAGGAACCCACTTGCATACTTTCGCGCAGTTTCAAATGTGATTCGTGGACATAGGAAAATGTATGCCGCTATTAAGAAGGCGGCGTCGCATGCAAAACTTGGTGTGTCAAAAAACATCGTCCCTATGGAAGGGACGAACCCGATTGGAAGTGTGTTTGCCTCGCTTGGTTCGTGGTGGTACAACAGCCGCTACCTGAACAAAATAAAAGACCGCCAGGATTTCATCGCGCTGAACCACTATTTTCGTATCGTGTTTTGGCAAAATAAAAAACAACAACAGAAATATCCAAAAAGCGATCTCGGATGGGAATTGTACCCACCGTCGATGTATACATCGTTGATGCTTCTCAAGAAATACAATGTACCGGTGTACATTAGCGAACACGGCGTGGCCGATGCCGATGATTCTCGTCGCCTGGAATTTATTCGAGGAACACTCAAGTATGTGCACCAGGCCATCGCAGACGGCGTTGACGTGCGCGGATATTCTCACTGGTCACTGATGGATAACTTCGAGTGGACCGAAGGTTTTCCGCCGCGCTTCGGGCTTGTGGAAATTGATTACGAGAACGGTCGGAAACGCATCATCCGCGAAAGCGCGAAAGCGTACGCTGAAATCATAAAACAAAACGCTATTTCATGATTGGTAGATATGTAGTAGATATGTAGGACGGACCTACATAACTACATAAGTTACTACATAAGTTTCGTATCCTTCTCTTCCCGAGCGAAGTCGACTGCATCGGTGATGACTCGGTTGAAATTGAGATCAACGTCAGTTGCGTTACGCAGTGACTCCTGCTGTACAATAATCGCCTCAAGACGTTCAACTCCCTGTTGATAATCTGGATAACTCGAATAAGGGTATTTCCAGAGCTTGCTTTTAAGATTTTTAATATTCCCGATCTTGCCGATTTTGAGATCTGGTTCAAATAATTCGGCAGGGTTTGCGTGTATATAGTTTACAATCCGGCGCATATAGCGATCATCGCTAATATGCTTTGCCTTGAAGCGACTCTCAAAGAGCGTGCCTGTGCGTTTGTATTTGAGATTAAACGACATTGCATAACCAGTGCAAACTTTGCGCATGAAAGTGGTAATGCCACCCTCAACGCTTTCTTTTAGTAGCAGATGAAAATGATTCGGCATAAGTGCATACGCGCCGATATCAACAAGCCGTTCTCCGCGGTGGGCGCCATCAACAATCTTTTCTAAGGACGGACCTACAGAAGTACCTTTACCGAAGTTACTTAAGATGATTCGCTTAGTGCTGTTTGCCGCATACAGGAGCATTAAAAAGCGTTTGTAGTCTGGAGCGCTCTTGAAAATCACGCGCTTATCGGTACCGCGGTTATAGCAGTGATACCATTCCCCAGGAACGAAGCTCTGCTTTCTAATCATACCTTTATCGTAACACAAGATTCTAAGGACGGACCTACATAATTCTACATAATTACGACCTACATAAGATACATAAGACCTATATAATGATAGAAGGTTTTTCCATGAAGTTCGGCCTCGTGCATGTCGACCACGAAGGTAATCAAAAACGCACCATCCGCGAAAGCGCCAAGCGCTACGCGGAGATTATCAAGGCAAACGGCCTCTAAAATGGCTGATATAATTCAGGTATGCTCGTTTGGCTTTCGCTCGCCGTTTTCGCGCAATTTCTCTCGGCGCTGACGGTGTTCATCGACAAATACGTCCTGGTCTCAAAAGAAGGTATCCGGAGCCCCGCGGCGTTCACCTTCTACACTATGCTCCTTTCGGGTGTGGTGGTCGTCCTTCTGCCGTTTGGTTTGGTGTACTTCCCAACAGCAGAAGTCGCGTTCCTCTCTACCGTCTCGGCGCTCCTCTACATGTCCGGGCTCCTGTTCTTGTACCGCGCCTTGCAGGAACTTTCCGTCACCGACGTCATTCCCATTACCGCGGCGTTCGGTGCGATGACGACCGGTATTCTGGCAACGGTACTTCTCACGCACGACTTAACACTCGCCATGTTGCCCGGATTCCTCCTCCTCATCATCGGAACCTCGTTCATCTACTGCTTCTGTTTCTCGTGGCGGATATTCTTTACTACGGTTGCCGCCGGTATTCTTATCGGTGCGTCCACTTTTACCATCAAACTCGTCTTCGAAGCGGCCGACTTCGGCAACGCTCTCTTCTGGCCCTTATTCATGAATGTGGTCGTGGCGCTCCTGGTACTGGCCCCGGCGCGCTTCTTCGCCATCAAGGAAGGGCTGTCTTCTTCCTCGTCCGGCGCGAAATGGATGGTGCTTGTCAGTAAGGTACTTGGCGGAGTGGCATTCTTCCTCACCTTCATCGCCATTGCCCTGGGGAGTGTATCCATTATCTCTGCCCTGGGTGGCCTCCAGCTTGTGTTCCTGTTCATCCTGACACCTCTTTTGATGCGTCGTGTGCCGGGCGTCTTCAAGGGAGAGATTCCCTCAAACGTGCTGGTGTTGAAAGCGGTCGGAACGCTCTCTATCGTATTAGGGCTGGCCGCACTTTTTGTAACGTGAGTTTGTTCGATACGATTCTGCAGGAATACTTGGGCATTTGCACAGCGGAATGTGAAAAGGAGTTTTAGGAGGTAGTACAATGGCACAACATGCGTTTGGTGCAGAAAATTCTTCTCACACTCCTTTTCGTTGCGCTGTTCATCGTCGGCGCGTTCTGGGTGCTCGCGTCGCTTCCGGAAGAGCCGGAGGAGATTCTCTACGGCGTCACGTTCAGCAAATTCCGCGCCGACGAGCTCCAGCTCGACTGGAAACAGGCCTACGATGCGCTCATTGACGACCTGGGCGTGCGCCGCCTCCGACTTGTCGCGCACTGGCAGATGGTTGAGCCGGCGGAAGGACAGTACAATTTTGAAGAGCTCGACTACCAAATGCGCCGTGCGGAGGAGGCGGGCGCCTCGGTAATTCTGGGTGTCGGGCGGCGCCTCCCGTCATGGCCGGAATGCCATGAGCCGGACTGGGTACAGAAATATTCGTTTGAAGAACAGAAAGAGCATATTCGCGATCTTCTGACCGAGGTCGTAACGCGCTACAAGGACTCTCCCGCGCTTGATGCTTGGCAGGTTGAGAACGAGCCATTTATCATCGGGTTTGCCATCGGCAATTGCGGCAAGCTCGACATCGGTTTCCTGGACGAGGAGATTGCACTTGTAAAAGAGCTCGACCCTGCGCACCCCGTTCTTCTCACTGGAAGCGGCGAGCTGGGGCTCTGGAACAACACGTGGGTCCGGGGCGACGCGTTCGGCACCACGGTCTACCGGCGGGTGTGGAACCGGGACCTCAACAGCTTCATCGACTACCCCTCGTCGCCCGCCTTTTTCCGTGCGAAGCGTGCGTTCACGGAACTCACGACGGGAAAGTGGGGAAAGCGGGCTATCATCGCGGAGCTGGCGGCTGAACCCTGGGTCATAAAGCCGGTTATCGAAACGCCGCTTGAAGAGCAGTTCAAGCGCATGGACCTGCCGTTTTTCGAAGCGACGCTTCGGTTTGCCGCACGAACGAGCTTCGAAGAGCAATACTTATGGGGTGCGGAGTGGTGGTATTATCTGAAGGTTGTGCATGGTGACGACTCGTTCTGGGAACGCGCGCGCCAGCTTTTCTGAACATGGAATCGGTTAAGATTGTTTTCGATATTGGCGGCACCAAAACGCGCATCGCGGCCGTGAAGGAAGGAACGCTTGGCGATGCGGAGATTTTTGAAACCCCACTCGACCCAGAAGAGGGGATTGCTGCACTCACTGCCGCGATACGCACAGCCGTCGCCGGCGCGCC
>JBHHWQ010000017.1:0-11515 GCA_046756605.1 Minisyncoccia bacterium
TTAAATATCCAAATTGGCGGTTTTGGCGTTACTCTGAATAAAGCTCTTTCGCGCCGGGACGTCGGTGCCCATCAGGACGTCGAATACGCGGTCCGCTTCTTGGGCGTCTTCTATTGCCACCTGCTTCAAAACACGCCGCGCCGGGTCCATCGTGGTCTCCCACAGCTCTTCAGGGTTCATCTCACCTAGCCCCTTGTAGCGCTGGAGGGTAAACTTCGCCGGTGCTTTTTTCTTCGGGCTCTCTTCCTCCGGTTCGGATTCTTCACTGCTCCCCTGCTCTTCGCTCTCAGGTCCCTCTAGTTCTGCAACGTCGGCCTTGCCGACGATCTTGTTTTTCTCCGCTTCGGTGTAGGCATAGAAAACCTCCTTCCCCTTCTTTATCTTGAAAAGTGGCGGTTGAGCGATATACAGGTATCCGCCTTCGATAACCTCCTTGAAGTAACGATAGAAAAGTGTAAGCAAAAGCGTGCGGATGTGCGCGCCGTCTACATCCGCGTCTGTCGCGATGATAATCTTATGGTAGCGGAGTTTTGAGACGTCAAACAGGTCCCCGATTGCTGTGCCAAGTGCGACCACTAGCGCCTTTATTTCAGCGGAGGCAAGCATGCGGTCCAACCTCGCGCGCTCCACGTTCAGGATTTTCCCGCGCAAAGGAAGGATTGCCTGCGTGCGGCGGTCGCGCCCCTGTTTGGACGAGCCGCCGGCGGAATCGCCCTCCACGATGAAAAGCTCGCTCTCTTCGGCACTCTTCGACTGGCAGTCTGCGAGTTTGCCGGGGAGTGTGAGTCCCTCCAGGGCACCCCGACGCAAAACCGAATCTTTCGCGGCCTTCGCTGCTTTCCGTGCTTTTAAGGCAAGCAGTGACTTCCCGCAGATAGCTTTCGCCTCTTCCGGCCGCGTCTCCAGGAAATCTGCGAACGCCTCGGAAAAGATGGCGTCCACCGCGCCGCGCGCCTCTACAGAGCCGAGCTTGGCTTTCGTCTGGCCTTCAAACTGGACTTCCGGCATCTTGATGGAAATGACCGCGGTGATACCTTCCAGAACGTCGTCGCCCGTGAAATTCTCTTCACTCTCTTTCACGAGATTGTTCTTGCGCGTATAGGCATTCAAGGTCCGCGTCAGCGCCGTTTTGAATCCGGTAATATGCATGCCGCCCTCCGGCGTGTAGATGTTGTTGGCGAACCCTACGATGCGGCCGGAGATGTCATCCACATACTGGAGCGCGATCTCGACCGACACCCCATCCTGCTCTTTCTCGACGTAGAAAATGCTCTTGTGAATCGGTTTCTGGAAACGGTTGTTGAACGAAACCAGCGAGCTCAAACCGCCTTCAAAATAGAAGGTCTGCGAGGGTACAGCGTGCTCTAAGGAGAGGTCGCGAACGTACACAGTGTCTTCGAGGTTCTTTTTTCCCGCATACTCGCGCAGGTCCAAAACGCTTATCTTCGTCCCTTTCACGAGGTATGCCTGCTGGCGCAGGTGTGAGACAATCTTGTTCCACTCAAACGCAATCTCCTTGAAGATTTCCGGGTCCGGCTCGAACGTGATGATGGTGCCGGTGAAGTCCGACGAGCCGTTCTTCTTTACGCGCGCCTTGGCCTTTCCGCGCGAATACTCCTGCACCCAGGTGTGGCTGTCGCGGTGCACCTCGGCTCTTGTGTACACCGAAAGGGCGTTCACGACTGAAACACCGACGCCGTGCAGGCCCCCGGAGACCTTGTAGCCGCTGTCTTCGCCGCCGAACTTACCGCCGGCGTGAAGCGTAGTCATAATGGTCTCCAGTGCCGACACTTTCGTCTGTTTGTGGATGTCTACGGGAATACCGCGCCCATTGTCCACGACCCGCACGCGCCTGCCCGGCAGGAGCGCGACTTCGATATCGTTCGCGTAGCCGCCCATTGCCTCGTCGCGCGAGTTGTCGAATACCTCCCAGATGAGGTGGTGGAGACCATCCGGCCCCGTGGTGCCGATATACATACCGGGGCGCTTGCGCACCGGCTCCAACCCTTCAAGGACGGAAATCTGCTCGGCGCTGTATGCGGCTTTCTTGGGGCTTCGTGCGGCCGTTTTCGTGGCTTTTTTGGGCATGAATGCAATAAAAAAGAGGCCCTTTGGCTCCCCTCTATTATACCACCCAGAGCGGCAAAAGTCGCTCTCCACAAGGCCGGAATGGGGGCTCAAACGTTGAAGAATTTCCAGGCATCACGTACACTGGAGCGGTTATGGAAATCTCTGTTCCGCGCGACGAAGAAAACGCGATTATCAAGAAGGTAGAGGAACGGACGGACGGTGAAGCGGCGCGCATCAGGCGCTATCTCGCCATGCCCGACCTTGCCCGCACGCCCGGAAGCCCAATTTACGAGATGGTCAAGCGGCTCAAAGAAATCCCCTCACTCAAAGAATTTGATGATATCAACATACCGGAGGTGGTGCCGGCGAAAGTTGCGTTCGACCTCTTCGACTTCGAACAGGACCATCCGGCGCGTTCAAAGTCGGACACGTACTACATGGATGAGGAAAACATTCTTCGGCCGCACGATACGGTCTTTTGGTACTACTACCTGAAAACGCTCGACGTGAAAAAGAAGGTGGAGAACAAAGAGCCGTTCGGCACAATCTGCTACGGCAAGGTGTACCGCAAAGACGAGATAGACCGGAACCACATGAATGTTTTCCACCAGTTCGGCGCGTGGTACCTGATCCCGGACTCCGAGGGCACGTTGACACTCGACGATTTGAAGAAAGTGCTGGTCCAGATAGTGAAGGCGATTTTCGGCGAGAATGTCGAGTATCGCTTACCCGACGAAACATTCCCGTACACCGACCCCTCCACGGAAGTCGAGGTGAAGATAGGCGGCGAGTGGCTCGAGATACTGGGGTCCGGCATTGTAAAGAAATCCGTCCTCAAGAATGTGGGACTCGAAGGATACAACGGCTGGGCGTTCGGTTTCGGGTTGGAACGGCTGGCGATGATCTCGATGCAGCTTCCAGACATCCGGCTTCTGTGGTCAAACGATGAGCGCGTGAAGAAACAGCTCGTGCTCGGGCATACGTACGAAGAGGTTTCAAAGTACCCGCCGGTCATTCGCGATATCTCCTTCATCGTGCCGAAACATTTCGTGCCGAACGACTACTTCGACATGGTGCGCGAGACGGTGGGCGACGAGATGGTCGAGGAGGTGGAGCTTCTGGACAAGTATGAGAATGACGAGAAATTCGGCGCTGAAAAAATGAGCTATGCCTATCGCATCACGTACCGTGCACTCGACCGCACGCTCACGAACGAGGAAGTGGACGTCCTCCACACACGCCTGGAAGAAGCGACCGCGAAACGCTTCGACGCAACCATTCGCTAATTTAGACCTTGTATCTCAGTAGTCGTGAGTATGCACAATCGCGCCCTTAGAAACCGGCGATGAGGTAGAGGTTTTCGCCGTCTTTAATAACGAGAGCATCGTCCACGACGCGGAATTCGGCCGCGTCGCCCTGGTAGAGCGGCACGAGAGTGCGTGGTTGTCTGACGTCTACTTCCGCGAGGAAAATGCCCCCGTCATCAAGGCGGTACACGACGCCGCCACCGAAAAACACCGCGTCGAGTGCCTCCTCATGCCCGTTCTCGACGGTCACCTCAATAACGCACGCTCGCGGCGTCACGCAAAACGAGCTCGGCGCGCGCGCCAGGTCCCGGTTCCAGCGGACCGACACATTGCCGTCGCGAATGATGAGCTCCACGTCAGGCACCTCCGGTACCGCGGCAGAAGTGGTTGATGAGTCGCCGGGAAGCTCGGTGAGCGCCGGCGTGGTGGTGGCCGATGCGAAGAGGAGCATGAGTGCTTCATACTCGTCGGGAGAGACGGTGTGCGTAGTGGTCGCAACAGAGGTCGTGGTTGTAGCAACGATAGGCAAGACCGGAAGCGCTTCGGGCACCAAAAACGCGCTCGCGTCGGAAACGAATGCGGCCTCGACGATAAGCGTTTTCTGCCACGGACGATATCCTGCGGCGCGCACCTCCACGGTGTGGCTCCCCTGCACCAGATTATCGATAAAAAAACTCTTAGAAAAGAGTCCTGACGTGCCGACCGGCGTGCCATCGAGGAGCACGCGCGCGGCAGACACCGCGACCGACACATGGACGCCGCCGGTCCGCGTGAGCGAGAATCCCGAAAGCCGGTAGCCGGACGCATAGGCGGACGCGAGCGTCAATACCGCTACGAAGAGCAGGAAAAAGAGGATGGCGATAATGCGGCGTGTCTTTAGGGAAAGCGGCTCCATACGGAAAGATTATAAGGGATAGGGTACAGGTGTCAGGAAAAACTGTCATCTATCTTCTTGTCGCCTGCACCCTCGACTTTGGGGTACTCCAGAAGCCAATATAGCGCCCGAACGCAAGCCGCAACTGCCCTTCGAGCCCGGGGAGCGAGCTGAACGCGACCATCGTAAATGGAACGAGGAGCCACTGCAAAAGCATCCGCACGCTCATGAACCGGCTCTTATCTTCAGGACGCTTCGGCACGAGCCGGATACTGTAGACCGCGAGGAATACGAGCCCGAACATCGCTACCGTCAAGAACCAGCTTGATACTATGGGCAGGTTATAGGAAAGGACGGTATCGTTAAACGCAGCCCCGCCAATCAGGAGCGGCAGCCACCCGACAGCGAAAAGGAAAAGGGGTTGAACGGCTAAGGACCATGTGCCTTCGATGTGGACGAAAAGCATCTGGAGCTTTTTGCCGGCCGGGATGCGTGGGTTTTTGAGAAAGTGGAACACGAGGTACGGAATGTTTTCAGAGCTCCCGTACATCCATCGGAGATGCTGCTTATAGAGACGCGAGACGGTGGAGAAAAATCCGCGCCCGACATTAGCGTCCATGGACACTGGGTACGAGATGGGCACCACGCGGTAGTCGCCGTCGTAGTGCATGAAGAGGTTGAAGAAGATGCGCGAATCCTCGTTCACCATGTTGCGCTGCCAGTATCCCGCCTCGACCAGGGCCGAAAGTGGGATGGCGTGCGAAGAAAAAGTGGAGAGACGCTCAGGCCGCTCCTGTTGGATCATCTGCCAGAATGTAGAGGCATACGCGAGGATGCGCGAGAGGGTCGGCGAGTCCCAGATGTTGTTGTTGTAGAGCGGCACCGGCTGAAAAGACGAACGGAGTGGCTGTTCTGCCGTGAGGAAATACCACGTGAGGCATGCGAAGTAGTCCGGGTATACCACGGTATCGGAATCGAATGCAGACACCAGGACCTTTTCGTGCGGGAGCTTCCGCCTGTCCACGATGCGCCGCGTCGCCTCACGTGCAGCGTGCGCGATGTTGGCACCCTTCCCGGGAATCTCGTCGGGCAATCCATCGGGATGCACGGTCGTGATGATGTCCATAAAAACGCCTGCATACTCCTTCTCAAGACGCCGCGCGGTCTCCTGCGCCGGCTCACCCGCTCGCTCTTCGGCCGCCAGGACCACGGCGATACGCTTCATATCGAAGCGCGACTCTTTGAGCGCCTGCACGCTTTCTTTCAGGACCTCGTACGGCTCTATATAGAACGGAAAGATGACGACGTGCGTGATGTCTTCCGCGTGCACATTCGCGAGGCGCGCGCTCCAGTCGGTCGCGAGGTGGTGCCGCATGCGCTTGAAATTATGTCGCAGATGAATGGAGAAAAAGACGGTCTTGAAGAACCAGAACGCCGAAAAGCCGATGGTGAAATAGGCGACAATCGCCGGCACGGTGAACGAGAGGAGTACGAAAAGAAGAAGTGTCCCCACCGAAAGCACAGCGGGGACGGTTTCGAGCGCGCGGTAGAGCGTCCGGTCGCGCCCCGAAAGGTCCGCGGCGCGGCCGATATGGAGGTATGTATCGTTCGTGTCCATGGATAAAACTGGCTGAAGCCGCCGCCAAGATTCCTGCCTGGGAACCTACGGTTTCCAAAAGAGCTGCTCAACCCCTTCGAGCCGGCGGTCGGATTCGAACCGACGACCTACGGTTTACAAAACCGTTGCTCTGACCGACTGAGCTACGCCGGCTCGAAGGGGCCAAACACACATGACTATAACGAATCCCTCGCTTCTTCGCTACGCTCCTTTTTTTCGCCGCCGATGTCCTTCAGGAACGGCGACGGGTCGCGTGCTTCGTGCGTGGAAGTGCGCCGCGCCGAGGCGCGCATACGACGGCTCATGCGTGCGAGTAGTCGCTCTAGGGCGCCAAATCCTGCGGCAAGCGCTGTAACGAGCGCGTGCGCACCGTGGCGGACGGAATGCACGAGCCGGATACGCGCATGATGCGGAATATCCCCAAGTACCACCGCCCGCCACCGGCGAATTGTCCACTCGTCAAAACGCGCACGCGAGCGCTCGAAAAACCGCGCGCCGCGACGCGTCTCGAAAAGCCGCAGGGAAACGAAGGCGAGGATGCCGACGAGACCGATAGTAAACGGAATTAGGCCGCTCAACATACGCTACTGCGTAGTATAGCGCGTGAACTCAGCAACTTCGATACGCTCGCCGAATTTCTGTGTTGCCGCATCCACCAGGTCTTTCACGGCCCTTTCCTGGTCCTTGATAAAAGGTTCAGCGAGGAGTGCCTCGACATCAGCCGGCGCGGTGGCCGCGACCTGCATCGCGATGTCGTAGGCGAGTGCCGTGAATTCGTTGTTCTTCGCAACAAAATCGGTTTCGCTGCGCAAAACCACCATCGCGCCGATTTCTTTGGTTGCGTGCACATATGCAGCCACGGTGCCCGCGCCCAAATCGCGATCTGCCTTCTTCGCGGCAACCGCGCTTCCCTTTTCCTTCAGAATCTCAAGTGCGCGCTCGAGGTCGCCGCCGGCTTCCTCAAGCGCCTTCTTGCACTGCATAACAGAGACACCTGTTGCATCTCGTAATTTCTTTACGTCTTTCGCGCTTGCCATATAGATATGCTGTTTATTATGCCGCGACGCTTTCTTCTTTCGCTTCCTCGTTCGCTCCGGTGCGTGCCGGCGCGTTCTCCTGTCCATCGCGATACGCCTCAACGATCTTGTCCAGAAAGAACTGTACGCTCGCCCGCGACGCATCGTTGCCGACGATCGGGTGCCGGACCTTTGACAGGTCGCAGTCGGAGTTGAGAATACCGACGACGGGGATACCTCGGTCGTTCGCTTCCTTAACCGCAATCGCTTCAGTGCGGGTGTCCACAACCACGAGCGCCGCAGGCAGGTGTTCAAGGCCGGAAATCCCGCTGAAATGCTCTTCAAGGCGCGCGATCTCACGGCCGATCAAGAGCCGCTCTTTCTTTGTATACTTCTGCGCCAGGACCCCGGCATCGCGGTCGGCGGATAAGTCGTTCAGACGCTTGATGCGTTTCTGTATCTCGCCAAAGTTCGTGATGGTGCCGCCAATCCACCGGCCGGCAACGTATGGCATAGAAAGCGCTTCGGCCGCCGTGCGCGTGATATCACGCACTTCGGGCTTGCCGCCGACAAAGAGCACGGTCTTGCCGGAGCCGCCGAGCGAACGCACGAACGCGAGCGCTTCGTCCATCATCTCGGCCGTTCGCGTGATGTTGATGACATCGTTCCGGCCCTTAGAGCCGAAAATCATGTCCTTCATCGAGGCGTGCCGACGCGCGCGTGAGTAGCCAAGGTGTGCTCCCACGTTAAAAAGCGCCTCGATGAGGCCGCTCTGTTTCTCCCCTGTTTGGGTGTCAGCCATTGTCCGGAAAATGTAGCATGGAAGCCGTTTTCAGGCAACGGTGCCGTCCGGCGCCTCTGTTTCCGCCGCTTGGTGGATATCTTCGAGCATGGCGGCAATATCACCCGCCATGATTCCCTCAATATTGTGCCAGCTTTTCTTGATGCGGTGATCGGTCACTCGGTCCTGAAGGAAATTGTAGGTGCGGATTTTCTCACTCCTGTCCCCTGTCCCGATCTGCGAGCGGCGGGCTTCCGCATGCTTTTTTACCTCTTCCTCTTCAAAGTGCGAAGCGACTTTCGCCGCGAGTATCGCCATCGCTTTCTCGCGGTTTGCCTGCTGGCTCCGCTCCGATTGGCTCCGTGTCTCGATGCCGGTGGGTGTGTGGACCAGGCGCACGGCGGTTTCCAGTTTGTTTACGTTCTGACCGCCGGCACCGCTTGAGCGAGAGAACTCTATCTGGATGTCATCACTCTTGAGTTCTATAGTTGGCTTCTTGCGGATTGGAAGTATGGCAACCGAAGCTGTAGAAGTGTGGATTCTGCCGGATTTCTCGGTCTCCGGGATGCGTTGGACGCGGTGCACGCCCGTCTCGTACTTGAGTGCCTCGTACACATCCTTACCTTTGATTTCGATAGCAAGGTCGTCTACTGGCTTTATCTGCCAACCCTCGCGTTCCGCAAAACGCTCGTACATCTGCTTCAGATCGTGCGCGAAGATACCCGCCTCGTCGCCGCCCGCGCCTGCGCGTATCTCCATGACGACGGCAACCGGCTTCTCGCCCTCCTGCTTCTCTTCTTTTACGATTTCCGCCATGTTTTCTTCGATTCCTTTTCGTTGTTCCTCAAGGGTTTTCCGTTCCTCTTCCGCAAGCCCTTTCATCGATTCATCCTCAGCGACCATCTCGTCAACGCGCGCGAGCTCTTTCGACACGCGTTCATACTCCCCCGCTAAGAATGCGGTCCGCGGATTTTCCTTATACGCTTTCAATTTTTCCCCGTCCATATTATTCACTTTACCCCACTTAAAAAACGCCGCCGTGTCATTTTGGAAGACTTATACTTGGGCAAGCGCCCCGGAGTGGTCTTCCAAAATGACACGGCGGCGGCTTCCCCGCCCCATTATTTTTTCGCCTTTGCGGCACGCTGTTTGAAACGCTCCACCCGGCCGGCGCGGTCAATCGTGGTCTTTACGCCCGTGTAGAAGGGGTGCGAGGCGGAGCTGATTTCAACCACATAAAGCGGGTATTCCTTGCCGTCGTCCCATTTGGCGGTTTGCTCCGTTTCCACCGTGGAGCCGATAAGAAAAAGCGCTCCGGAGACCTGGTCCTCGAAAATCACCTTGCGGTAGTACTGCGGATGTATATCGGTCTTCATGTCGGAGAACTATACCGTTTCTGCGGCGGCATGGCAAGGAGCGCGAGCGCCATGGCGGCGATCGCGATGTCCCGGAAGAGTATCTGGAACTGGGAGATGTTGAAAACAACGATGGTAAGGAGGAGGACGAGTGTTGCCGCGGCTGGCCACCGGACACGCCAGCCGGAAAGGAGCCAGAGAGCGAGCAGCGCCTCAATTATGCCGAACGCGTGCAGGAGCACGAGGTCGGGCACGATGCCAAGCATAAATGCCGGAAAATATCCGAGCCAGGAAACCGGGTCGGAAACGGAGTTTACCGCTGGATACAGAAGCGCAAACGCCAGACCCGCGCGGAGAACGAACGAAGCGTCAAAGAGGCGCATGCGTGTTACTCGACTACCACGGTGCCAAAGTGTGAGGCACGCACATGGTTGTGGTAGTTCCACGTGCCGGATTTGTCGAACGTGAACTCGTATACTTCGCCGGTCGCACATTGGTCGAATGCATCGTTTGCGCTGGTGGTGCAATGTTCAGAAAGCGTCGTGCCGGCGTAGACGGTGTGCGTCGGATGCTGGGCAGAGGCGACCCACATCGCGCTTCCGTCTTCGCTTATGAACTGCACGGTGCCGCCCTGCGGCACCGAGACCGTGCTCGGCGAGAATCCGTTCGAAGAGTACATAACCGTAACGACCGTGGGCGTGCCTGCGGGAGCGCCAGCAGGCGGCGGCTCCGCCGTGTCCTCTGTCTGCACTCCTTCCTCTGTCGGCAGCTCGCTCGACGGGGTGTTTAGAATGAACTCTTCCGTGTCGCTCTGTTCGTTCTCGCGCACCTCACTACTAGGCCCCTGCCCCAAAAAGAGAAACGCGCCGCCGATAACGAAAACGGCAATGATAATTACGATACCTACCTTCATAATCTATATCGTACCACACGGACTTAGGAAGAACCCCGGGAAGTTCCTGGGGTTCTTTAACACTCATGGCTATGAGCATTGGCACCGCACGAACCCTACGCCGTTACAGGTCCGGCACTGTCTTCCGTCACCATCCTGTCCCTCGCCGTCGCAGGTTTCGCATACAACTTCCTTCTTGCCGTAGCATTCGTGGCACCCTGTGCCGTTCCTGTGAGGGTCCACCTCCAGTCCCTCGAATCCCATACCTCGTATAGTACCCCACATCCGGCGCTCGGAATGTGGTTATTAAGTCCTGCCTGCGGGTACTGAACGCGAAAATGAAAAATAGGACCAGCCACCATCTTACACAGCCGCTAAAACATTGAGGTGAAATACTGGATTGTGAGAATAAGATTATCTATAGCGCGGTACACTCTCATCCGCCTCTGCGCGGTGGTTCACCAGCCGCACAAAAGCGTAAAGAAGTGAGGAAAGGCGATTTGCGTAGCGAAGTGAGGGCTCGCCAATCTCTCGCCCTGATTCGTGTGTAATCACAAGCCGCCGCTCCGCTCGACGTGAAAGCGCGCGCGCCATATCGAGCCGTGCAGAAAGCTCTGTCACACCAGGGACGAGAAAGGTCGTAATCTCCGGCAGCTCTTCTTCGACCTCGTGAATGACCCGCTCGACATCCGCAACGCTTTCCTCAGGAATAGATTTCTCGGCTCCCGCAAGCTCCGCCTGCAGAGTGAAGAGGTGATCCTGCACTTCGTGCAAAAGTCCTGCCATTTCCTGCTTACCAATTGCAATTTCCTCTTCTCGCGTGGCAACTTTGCACCATCCGATGAGTGTGTTCAGCTCATCGAATGTGCCGAGCGCTTCAAACACCGGATCGGACTTTGGCACACGCTTGCCTTTCGGTGTGTTGAATAACTTACTCGTACCCTTGTCCCCCTTGCCCGTGTAGAGTGCCATGGAGCAATCATAGCAAATGCCGCGCGTATGCGCGGCATTTGAAAATAAATATTATTTCTTGTGGGGCTAAGCCCCTCAATACTGATATTATTGTTGTATAATAGTATTTGGAATTAAGACCGTTCCGTACGGTACCCCCTTCTCGACACTCACCCTGACGTCCTTTAGGAGTTCTGCCGGTTCTGGATCATTGATCCAGGATCTATAGTTTCGCGGCAGTGGCACGGGTGAGTCGGCAAGGAGTGTATGTTCTGCAGGACTGCCATTGATGCGCCGGTAGGCACTTCCCCATCTCCACGACTCCGCCGTTTTTGAAAGCCGTGCCCGTACCGCGTTTCGTTCAACGTATTTGAGCACTGTGAGATAATGATGGTCAGTCTCAACCAGAAATGATTTGTACGTGCCCTGATAGAGGTGCCCATGGCCAATGGTTCCGTGTCGAGTATGGTGTCGACGAACATGCGCGGTTGTCAGCCAGTGCAGTGCTTTTCCAAGATCCCCATCGTGCCTAGGATACAGAACAAGATGCCAGTGATTCGGCATGATGACATAGGCGAGTATCCGCATGCCGTAGGTTTCTCGTATTTCGTTGAGGAGGTATTCAAAGTCGGCGTAATCGACAGTTGATGT
>JBHHWQ010000018.1:0-9817 GCA_046756605.1 Minisyncoccia bacterium
GACTTCCTCCTATTTTATGCACGGTATAATTCAGATGAATAATTATTAACAATAATTATTATTAATATGATGAATCACGATAAAAAGACAGGCACGCTGAAATTCTTCGGACGGGTTCTGATGTCCGTCATCTTCCTCACGTCAGGTTGGAGCAAGCTGGCGGCCTTTGCCGGTACCGTGGCGTTGGTTGGCACTGTCTTCCCCTTCCCTGAGGTGTTGACCGTTATTGCCATTATTCTCGAGTTCGGCGGTGCCTTATTGCTTTTGCTCGGTTACCGGACGCGGGTTGCCGCGTACACGCTCATCGTATTTACGATTATTGCGACACTTGGCTTCCACCTGAACCTTGCGGACCAGCTTCAGGCGGTGCAGTTCATGAAGAACCTCGCCATCCTCGGCGGTCTCCTCTATGTCGTGGCGGCCGGCGCGGGATCTTACAGTTTGGACGGCAAGAAAATAGCGCAGATGGGAGGAGAGCCGGCATAAAACTTCCTACCCCCTGTCTAAACAAAAACCCGCCACATGGCGGGTTTTTGTTTTATTTCTTCGCCAGAGTATCCCAGCATGTCTGTGACGCCTTCCAGGGCTCCGTTCCCTGCTTCTCGTACAAGTATCGCGCATACTCAAGGTTGCCGTGAAGCGAGAAGAGGTCTAGACCGAGTTCTTCGGCATCCTCCAGGTGGTACCGGGTGTTGATCTGCATGATGCCGATGTCGTCTCGGTCCACCAGACCGCGAAGGACGGTACCATTGTCGCCGACGTGGCGGAAACGGCTCTCACACCAGGCGATGTCGGCAAGGATCGGCGCGTCAGCGAAATACCGCTCCACGTAGGTACTGATTGATTCCGGCTCCTTTGCCGGCTCATATGTCTGGCTTTCGGCAAGTGTTGCCGGCGCGCCGAAGGTCGCGCCGGCGAGGAATATGATGATTGAGATTATCATGGGATAGATTCCTGAGTAGCCCCATAGGGATTCCCCGAATCTGGATTTCAATTCTGATTTTTGATTTTGGATACAAAAACAGCCCTTGCGGGCCGTTTTTCTTATTATAATACCCTTGACAAAAAATGTCAACGTTGCATTTATGGGCCATTACTGTACCGACCTTATTTTGAGCCGTATTTTACCACATAAGATATGCCGTTTCAGGCCGCCTGAAGATTTCTTCTCACGGAGATTAGCATTTCACCTGATCCAAAACAGCATGATAGGCCTCGTCGACCGAATCGACGACCGTATAGAGACCCGTGTCTTCTTTGTCGATGGTGTGGAAACGCTCCAGAAGGTGTTCATCAATAAGTTTTACGATTGGGTCCCAGTATGCTTTCCCGTAGAGGATGATGGGCAGGCGCTTGATTTTTCGCGTCTGGATGAGTGTGAGTATCTCAAACAGCTCGTCAAAAGTGCCGAAACCTCCTGGAAAATAAATGTACACTTCTGAGGCGAACGTAAGCATCACCTTCCGTGTGAAGAAGTAGTTGAACTTCTTCGACTCGGTCGTGTATTTATTCAGGGTTTGTTCTTCCGGGATGCTTATATTGAGACCAACAGATGCACCACCCGCTTCAAACGCGCCGCGATTCGCGGCTTCCATGATGCCGCCTCCGCCGCCGGTGATGACGGTAAATCCCGATTTTGATAAATATCCGGCGAGTTCTGAAGTCGCCTGATAGATCTCGTCCCCAACTGTCGAGCGAGCGGAGCCAAAAAAAGTTACTGCAAGCCGGTGCTTGCGCAGTGCTTCGAATCCTTCGTACAGTTCCCGGCCCATGCGCTCAATGCGGGAGTGTTTGATGTCATAGGTCTTCCCCACTTCCGCAGGATCACACACACGAAGCTCATCTTCGAGCCGGTGTTCATCCGGCGTACGCATGTCTTTCGGTTGCATACCCTGTATTACAATTTAGAATTTAAAATCAATGGATAAGACACTCTCTTGAACCACACCGCCGCCACTGTAGTTATGTGGCATGGCGGCACTATACCACCCCCTTCTCCTACTTTTTCCACGGTATGGCGTACTCGTCAAACTCCGGCAGGAGTTTCTTATCGTATAAGAGGCGGCTTGCAACCTCTGCATGCGAAAGTGCGCCGGTGAGCGCGTTGTGTGGCGCCGGCTCTTCGGGAATGCCGGCATACCGCATGACCGCGTCCAAGTCGAGCGCGGTGCGGTGCTTAAGCTCGTCGAAGGGCGGGGTGCGCCCCTGTTTTACCATGTGCATGTATGCGAGTGTGTGCGTGTCGATGGTGCGGTACGCGAGCGGAAAATCGATATGTGCCCGCGCGGCCGCTGCACGCACGAAGTCGCGGTCAAACGACGGATTCTGACCCACGATAGTCCAATCGCGTTTATCCTTAAGCCACGCGAGGAGCGCCTTCACTATCTCTCCTTCACTTTTCTTTGATGGATCACGAACCTCCGCTTCAGAAAACCCATTCACTTTGAGCGCCTCCGGGTCTACGTGCGCGCCGTCCCAGATACGGCACTCGTCATAGAATTGGTCTTTGGGCTGGTCGAAATCCAGAGCGCCGATAGAGACGATGGAGTGCTTTTCGTAGTTCACGCCGGACGCTTCAATATCAAGAACAATCATGCGCGTATTGTATCATTCCAGTCCCTTGCAATTCGCGGCCGGCTCGAACCCGGCCGCTTCGGCGTCCGCGCGCGTTTGGAACCAAATCCTGTTCTTGTTCAAAATCCTTTGCGCGCCGGAACACCAGGGAAAATGGTACTTCGTACCGCTTTTCGAGGCGACGTATGCACCGCCAGGAGCCGGAAGCGGCGGTTTGGAAATCACACCCTCTTTCTCCCCTGCTCCGCTCGACACCCCCTTCACAAGCCCGGGCTCATCTTCAACCTGCGAAGGTGTAACAATTGAGAATTCGTCGCGTTTGCCGTAGAAAACAGAGAGCCGGCCCAACCCAAAAGATGCCAGTGCCACCATGGCGATAACCGCAATAATGAAAATGTCTCTCCGCGCCGCCTGTGCGAGCCCCTTGATTCTTTGAAGGATTTTCTGTATCATACTTCAGACAAGTATAGCAGTATGGCTCACAAAAAAGCGGGAGGTTCTGCCAAAAACCTGACTGATTCCAATCCCAAGTATCTGGGTGTGAAGCTCTTTGCCGGACAGAAGGCACAGCCCGGCTCCGTTATCGTGCGTCAGCGCGGCACCCGGTTCATTGCCGGCCGTGGCGTCGACATCGGCCGCGATCATACGATTTTTTCAAAAATCGCCGGCATCGTCTCGTTTCGGGACGCCCGAAAAGTTCGCTTCGACGGCTCAAAGGTAACAAGAAAGGTCGTGGATGTGAATTAAGCTCCGGTTACGGTTACCGGCAACTCGTAGGACGTGCCGCCGCCGGAGAGTACAACCGTGTATTCTCCGGTTTTTTTTATGTCTTTCATCGAAACCGATGACTCCGGAAGTGTAATGCCAAACTCGTGTTCCAACGCCTCAAGCACCTGCTCAGCGTGAAGCGTTTCGAATATGGTGCCGGCATCGTTTGTACGCGCCGTAATCGTGAGTGTCTTGCCGCGGAGCGTTTCAATATTCTTTGCAAGGAGCGCCTCGTCCATCGCCTTTCGGTCGGCCGCCTGTGATTGTGCGTTCTCGAAGCGCTTCATGTTCCCGGGCGTTGCCGGAAGCGCAAGCCGTTGCGGCAGGAGCACGTTCTGCGCGTGGCCATCGGCGACGGAAACAACCTCGTGTTTCCTGCCGACCTTCTTCACGTCCGTAAGGAGGATGATTTTCATATTAAAGCGAAAGCAGGTATGCTGCAGCGCGCTCGAGCTGTGGGTCGCGCCCAGCTTCCCTATCTTCGGCGGTCATTTCGACCTCTATATCAGGTGTAATACCGCCATCCGAGATAGATGTACCATCCGGCGTGAGCCAGTGCGCGATGGTAATTTTGAGCGATGCCTCGTCGGTCACATCGAAAATCTGCTGTACCGAGCCCTTACCGAAAGACGTCGCGCCGACAACTATACCGATGTCGTGCTCGCGGAGCGCACCAGCAAGGATCTCGGAGGCAGAAGCAGAACCTTGGTCAATAAGAATAGCGAGCTTCAGCTGGTCGGTGAACACGTCGTATCCGCGGCTTCTGTGCACGCGGTCTCGTGCGTCGTCCCCGTAGTCCTCGGTAACGACCACCTTCCCTACCGGCAGGAACCAGCTCGCGATATCAACCGCAACTTCCAGGAACCCTCCGGGGTTCCCCCGCAGGTCGATGACGAGTTTGTCTGCCCTAGCATTGGCGAACTCGGCCACGGCATCCCTGAAAAGCTGGGGCGCGAGCGCGTTGAAACTGTAGAGCTCGATGACAAAGACACCGTCGTCACGGAGACGTGTTTCCAGGGTCGGCAGCTCGATAACGTCCCGTACGACTGTGATAGGAAATGCCGGCTGGTCCCCGCGCAAGACCGTAAACGTGATAGACGTGCCCTGCGGCCCGCGGATGCGCTTTACCGCTGCTTCTGTCGTGATACCCGCCGTGGATTCCCCGTCTATCTCAATGATGCGGTCGCCGCTTTCTATGCCGGCGCGGTACGCTGGCGTGTCCTTCAGGGGCGCGATGACGGTTAAAATATCGTCGCGGATGCCGATTTCCATACCCACTCCCTGGAAGTCGCCGCGCACCTCGCTTTCGAAAATCTCCTTGTCTTCCGGTGGCAGGAAGACCGTGTAGGCGTCATCGTAGGAACCAGCAAGCCCTGAAATCGCGCCCCAAAGGCGCTCTTCGCCGCTCACTGCTTCGGTGTCAGTTCCCGCCGCGCGGTAATTTTCTTCAAGAATGCGCCATGCACGGTATAGCGGGCCGAAATCGACGTTCTCTGGAGGGAGCGATGAGACGGAATTCGCGCCGGCAAACGGCGTGCGACCCTGTGTGCCAAACCAGATGCCGCCGCCGAACGCGAGAAAAAGTGTGAGCACCGCGACCAACAGAGTCCGCCTACGCTCCTTTCCCGGCTCCGTTCCGTTTATCATGACGACCATTGTGCCATAGAAGCTGCGCATGCGCGAGGAGGATAACAGTCGCGCAGTGCGTTTTTCCGGTGGTATGATTTTTGTAATGCTCTCCCGTCATACATACAACGACGTCGTGTGGATGGACATGGAGAATCCCGACCTCGGCGACATCGAAACAGTTACTAAGGAGTTCGACCTCGGGCCGCTCATCATCGAGGAACTCCTGACGCCCACCGCCAAACCACGGGTCGATGTTTATCCGGACTTTGTATACGCGGTTCTGCACTTCCCGGCGCTCCGCTATACGCATGGCCTGGAGGTGAACCATGAAATAGACATCATTTTAGGCGAGAAATTCATCATCACGGCCCATTATTCAACCGCGAGCGCTACCTACGATCTCGCGCGTGCCTTTGAAGCGGCATCACTCCTGAAGCGTCACGTACGGGGGGTGAACGCGAGCCACGTGTTTCTAGAGCTGATCCAGCGCCTTTACAGGGCGGCCGATGACGAACTGGACGCGCTTGAAGAGGTCATCGAAGACATTGAGGCGAATATTTTTGAAGGGAAGGAGCACGCGATGGTCAGCGCTATTTCGTTCACAAACCGCGAGCTCCTGACTCACAAGCGCCTGCTGGGCTCGCACCGCGAGGTTCTGGATGCACTGGAAAAGACCACGAGAACCCTGTTTGGCGAAGCGTATGCGCACCAAGTGCGCGGCAGTAGCGCGCTTCACTACCGCACGAACCATCGCGCGCTCATGATGAGCGACATACTTGTGGAACTCCGCGAAACCAATATGGCGCTCCTCTACACACGCCAGAACGAGATAATGAAAAACCTCACCATTATGGCATTCGTTACCTTCCCGCTTGCGCTTATCGCGGGACTCTTCGGCATGAACACGGCGTTCACCCCGGTGGTCAACCACCCACAGGGTTTTTGGATTATCCTCGGCGGTATGTTCACCTTGACCGCGCTTTTCTTTCTTTACTTCAAACTCCGACGCTGGTTCTAAACCTTACCCGCCGTTGAATCGGGCAATACTCGCATCTTCAAGGTGCGCAGAGTACCCGAGCGTGAGAGCGAGCATCACGGTAAAGATAACGGCGAGCGCACAGAGTGGATGTTGGCCGAGTATCTCGCTTACCTTAAGGCGTAACGGTATCGGGTTCTCTTTCATGAGCTGAATGGGCTCGGTACTGTGTTCTCTTTCACGAAATGACATAAGGGTAATATTATACAAAATCAAGTATTTTTGTCAATACGTGGAAAAATAAGTGGACAGCCCTGTTCTTAACACACCCCCTCTCCCCGACTGTTTCAAGGCGTCAAGTGCTAGAATGAACTCACTATGGTCGATTCGTTCAAAGGACGCGTCCCTCCGCAGAATATCGACGCCGAACGCGCACTCCTCGGCTCTGTCATGCTGAAGGCCGACGCCATACACGACGCAATCGACACCATCTCACCTGAATCATTCTACGTCGAGAAACACCGCACCATCTACCGCGCGATGCTCGACCTTGTCAACAGCGGGAGTCCCATCGACATCCTCTCTGTTGGGAACCGGCTCAAGGAGACCAAGGCGCTCCAGAATATCGGCGGCAACAGCTACCTCGCGGAACTCGTGGGTACAGTCCCCTCGTCGGCGAACCTTAAATACTACGCCGAAATCGTACAGAAAAAAGCAATGATGCGCGGACTCATTGAAGCAGCGGCTGATATCACAGAGCTTGGTTACGATGAGGCGTCGGGTATTGAGGAACTACTCGATACAGCTGATAAACGCATGGGCGAGGTCACCTCTTCTCCTACCATGCGTAAATTCGTTCCGATGAAGGACATGCTTGGTGAGGCATGGGAGCGTTTCGAGAAACTGCACGGCGGTGAACACGAGATGCGCGGCGTGCCGACGGGCTTCGTCGGCCTCGACTCGATGCTTGCCGGTTTCCAGCCGTCCGACCTCGTCATACTCGCCGCACGGCCATCGATGGGAAAGACGGCGCTTGCGCTTGATATCGCCCGCCAGACCTCCATCAAATATGGTACGCCGGTAGGTGTCTTTTCCCTAGAGATGAGCTCGCAACAGCTCGTGGATCGAATGCTCTCGGCCGAGGCGCGTGTGAACTCCTGGAAACTTCGGACCGGCAAGATCGATTCAGACGAAGAGTTCGAGCGCGTGCGTGACGCGATGGAGCGCCTCTCCAAGGCCCCCCTTTATATCGACGACCAGCCAGCGACAAACGCGGTCGTCATGCGCTCCGTCGCGCGCCGTCTGAAGCGCGAACATGGCATCGGTCTTCTCATCGTCGACTATCTCCAACTCATGACACCGACCGCGAGCCGCGCATCGGACTCGCTGGTACAGCAGGTGACGGAGATATCGCGCTCCTTAAAGACGCTTGCGCGCGAACTCGAGGTACCGGTTCTCGCACTTTCCCAACTATCGCGCGCCGTCGAACAGCGCCGCGGCAAGCCACGGCTTTCGGACTTGCGCGATTCCGGTTCCATCGAGCAGGATGCCGACGTAGTGATGTTCATCCACCGCGAGGATAAAATGAGTGAGAATGCTGATACTGAAAACATCGCGGAAATTCTCATCGAGAAGCACCGCAACGGTCCTGTGGGCAAAGTGGACCTGTACTTCGACGAGCGCCGCACCACCTTCCTGCCGTTGGAAAAGAGCGACTTCGGACCAACATCGGTGGGTACCGGAACCGCGAGAGGCGGCGAATTTTAACTTCGTGTACACTGAACTTGGATGCCAAAGACGATTGCCAAGCTCGCCGACCTGTTTTCCGAAATACCCGGCATCGGCCCGCGGCAGGCACGCCGCATCGTGCAATTCCTCTTACGCGCAGATGCGCGGTATAAGAAAGAGCTCTCGACCCTTATCGCGAGCGTATCCTCGCAGGTTTCACAATGCGCCCAGTGCCAACGCTATGACGAGGTAAACACAGGCAATCTCTGCCCGCTGTGCGCCGACACACACCGCGACAGCACGGTGCTCATGGTCGTGGAGAAAGATGTAGATGTGGAGAGTATCGAGGAAGCGGGGGTCTTTAAGGGGCGCTACTTTGTGCTCGGGTCGCTCATACCGCTCGCCCGCCAGCGGAAAAGCGCCGTTTCAGCACGAACGGAACTGCTTGAGGGGTATTTGATGGGACAGAAAAGCATCACTGAAATTGTGTTCGCTTTCGCCACGACGCCGGAGGGCGACTACACAGCCGGCGAACTTACGAGTCGCATCAAGACGCGATTTCCGAAACTGAAGGTGTCCCAGCTAGGCCGCGGCCTCTCGCTCGGTGCCGAGATAGAATACGCCGACCAGGAGACGCTCCGGAACGCATTCCAAGGCAGGCACTAAAACCTATCCGACCATCGGCTCGTATCCTTCTGTCATGTTCCTCTGAACTAAACAGCTGTGATTCTCACCTTCACGTACGGCTGACGGTGCCCTTTCAGTTTACGGCGGTTCGATTTCGCTTTGTAGCGGAAAACAACCTTCTTTTCGCCTTTTCCGATCGAAACCACTTCTCCTGCGACCTTTGCGCTCGAGACAGTTGGAGCTCCCACTTTTGAGCTCTTCCCGTCGTCGGCCATCAACACCTGGTCAAATTCCACCTTATCTCCCTTCTTTAAGTCCCCTGGAAGCTTTTCAACGGTCAAAACAGCGTCTTTATACGCTACATACTGCTTCCCGCCGGTCTTGATGACTGCCAGTTTCATGCAGGGAATACTACCCGAAAACGACGCCGCGAGCAACTATTCACGCTCCGGACCAGAGAGTGTCTCTGCTGTGATACCCGGGCTCTCGCCTGTAATACGAAGCACATCCTTATCTACCTTGCCGAGTTCCTTGTAGGCGGCGTTGTAGTGATTTATGGTCGTGCCGAGGGTGTTACCGAGCTTCTGCATGTATCCCTCGTACGTCTGCAGGTGTTTTCCGAGCTCCCCCACCCGCTTCTGGATTTCCTCTGCCTTTTTTTCAATCTTTAAGGCCTTGAGTCCCTGGAGCACGGTCTGGAGGTACGCGAGGAAACTCGTGGGCGAGACGATGATGACTTTGTGCTTCGATGCAGCGCGCTGTATCAAGTTCTCGTCCTCGCCGACACCCACCTGGTTCGTGAGGAGGTCGTAGTATATGCCTTCCGACGGGATGAACATGAACGCGAAATCCATCGTGCCTTCGTTCGGGCGTATATACTTCGCTGTTTCCGTAATGCGGAGCTTTAGATCGTTCACAAATGCTTTTTCAAGCGCAGCTTTCTCTTCAGCACTCGCGCGCACCAGACGGTTGTAGTTTTCAAGTGAAAACTTCGAATCGACCGGTACAATCTTTTCGTCTACGAACACCACAGCATCAACTATCTCGCCGTTTGAGAATCCGTACTGGGTCTGATACATGTTCGGCGGCAGGACGTTCTTGAGAACCGTTTCCAGATAGTACTCACCCAAAACCCCGCGTTGCTTGGGATTTTTGAGAATATCCTGGAGCCCTTTCAGCTGCTCCGCAAACCCTTGTGTTTGTCGGCCAATCTCCTTCACGCTCGTTACCTCCTGTGTAATCTCTTTTATCAAGCGCGACGATTCGGAAAACTGCCGATGCGCGTGTTCCTGCATCGCTTTCGACGACTCTGAAACCTCTGCACGCAGGGTTTTCGTCAACTCCTGTAGCTGTGCCTGAAGGAGGGTCATTCCTTCATCGCCCTTTTTGTGCCGCTGGCGGGCGAACATGAGGTACAGTGTCGCGAAATTCCCAACGACGAGGATGATGAGAAGGGCGATGAAAAAAGTATCCATACTGCTAGTATACCCTGCCGCAAAGCCGTGTATCGATTTA
>JBHHWQ010000019.1:0-9584 GCA_046756605.1 Minisyncoccia bacterium
ATTCTTCGCTTTGGGTTGTTCAACGTTCGCGTTGTTACGGCGCAGATTTTGACGTTGATGCTAACCATTTTCGTATTCGCACAAATTGTTTTTTCGGACACACGACAGGAGATATTGATAAACTTCTTCTTTCTCTTGTTTACCCTTACTGTGGGAATATATTTGATCAAAAGCGTCAGCAAAGAGGTTGAACAGAGGGGGGAGATTGAACGCCTAGCGAAGGATCTTGAAAAGGCAAATGAGCGATTGCGCAAGCTCGACAAGTTGAAGAGTCAGTTCCTGTCTATTGCCTCGCATGACCTGCGCGCTCCTTTGACCGCCATCCGCAACTTCATGTCGATCATGCTTGACGGCACGTATGGGAAACTGCCCCCTGCAGCCAAAGAGGGTATGGAACAGGTGTTCGACCGGGCGACCGAAATGGCAAAGTCGGTGGACAGCTACCTCAACGTTTCGCGTATCGAGCAGGGGAGGATGAAGTATGACTTTGTGGATGCTGACCTTGGAGAGATCGTTTCCGACACTGCTGGCATTTTCAAGCCGAATGCAACGGAAAAAGGACTAGAGCTCACGCTCAATATTCCGAAAGAAAAGTTTCCCATCAGGGCGGATGTCGGCAAGCTTCAGGAGGTATTCAACAATCTCGTGGATAACTCAATCAAATACACTTCGGAAGGTTCCATTACAATCTCGTTAGAGAAAAAGGGAAGTATGGCGCGCGTGACGATAGAGGATACCGGTATTGGTATGAACAGGAAGACCATGATGAACCTCTTCAAGCTCTTCAGCCCGGGCGAGAAATCAAAAGAAGTGAATCCATCCTCAACCGGCGTGGGCCTCTACATTACCAAAGCGCACGTGGAGGCGCACAAGGGCAAGGTCTGGGCCGAATCGGACGGCGAAGGTACTGGAAGCCGTTTCATTGTAGAACTACCTATTATGGTATCGGTCTGATAGTATTTAGAAATGGCAAAAAAGCGGCTTCTGACGGGGCTCCAACCCTCGGGTGATCTTCACATCGGAAACTATTTCGGGGCGCTGAAGCCCTTTTTGGATATCTACGAGGGCTACGAGAGCTTTCTGATGGTCGCCGATTATCATTCGCTGACCTCAAGAGCCGAGCCGGAGACGCTTCGAGAGCACATTTTCAATATCGTTCGAAGCTATCTTGCGGTTGGTATCGACCCTTCGAACGCCGTCATATTCCAACAGTCGAGCGTCCAGGAACATACAGAGCTTGCGTGGATCCTCAACACGCTTGTTACCGTTCCGTTTTTGATGCAAGGGCACGCATACAAAGACAAAACCACGCGTGGAGCCGAGGCGAACGCGGGGCTTTTGACATACCCAATGCTCCAGGCAGCGGACATTCTGCTCTATGACACTGATGTGGTGCCAGTGGGGGAGGACCAACGCCAGCATATCGAGTACACACGTGAAGCCGCAGGGAAGTTTAACCGCACCTACAGCGAGACGTTTACGGAGCCGAAAGAGATAGTGCTCAGTGGCGTGGGCGTGGTGCCCGGCACCGACGGAGGGAAGATGTCGAAAAGCTACGGAAACACAATCCTACTCTTCGGTTCGAAAGACGAGATCGCAAAGGCAGTAATGAGCATAGTCACGGACTCATCGGGCAATCTGCCGAAGCATGTGTACGCGATTCATAAACTCTACCGAAGCGAAGACGAGCTTGCATCGCTTTATGAGAAGCATATAGGCAACTACAAGGCCATCAAGGAAGCGCTCATTGAAGATATCGAAGCGCATGTAGTGCCCATGCGCGAAAAGTATAAGAACATTAGCGATGATGAAGTGAAGCGAGTGCTTTCCGAAGGCGCAGAAAAGGCGCGGGCCGTTGCGAGCGCAAAGATAGCCGAGGTTCGCCAGAAAATCGGGGTTATACTCTAATCTTAATATTAATATTAATCTTCCTATTCTAATTACGGATGTCTTCATTACGGATGTCTGACATCCGTAATTAGAATTAACTAGTATTAAAAACTACACCAGTTACGGAAGTCAGACATCCGTAATAAGATAATCTGGTAACTTTGCCCTTCCCACAATCACTTCTTTTGAAAAATTTCTAAATGATTCTGGAGAATAAAGTTCAGCAAGAATATCCGGACTCAGCTCAGCTCCATATTGTTTCTGTCCCGCATAATAACGCAAACTCGACCAAGGATATTGCATAGCCCATTGCCACGCTTCATTAAAATTTTTTTCAGCGAACGCGTAACCCTTGGGATGCATTTCAAATACATTTTTTGTCATAATATATGCGGGCACATAACGCATATACGCATCATCCTCAATGGTCTTGCTATGGTATGCCCCTTGGAACAAGGAGCCACGCTCAGAATATTTTGCATTATAGTGTTTTGTCATGCTTCCGCACAATCGCTGCATAAATGTACTCACACCACCCTCTCTTTCCTCTTTCAGCAAAAGATGGAAATGGTTTGACATAAGCGTCCAAGCAATGACTGAAACGAGCGGTTTTCGTTCTGGCCAATGAGATGGTCGTTCAAATGAACCACATGAATGTGTATCTCGCTCCCACGTCTCATCTCGATAGATTTCGTTCATGTAAAAGAGAATCCTATTAAATCGAAATCTGTCTGAGTTTGTTTTAGTGATGGGAAGTCCACGCGCTCCGCGCTTTGTTACGTGAATATATGAACCAACTGTGAAAGGCTCTCTTCGCATATGTTCAGTATACACACCATTACGGATGTCTGACTTCCGTAATGGTGGGTTGGCGTGTATAGTAATGTCATTGAATGACATTGAATGATATTGAATGATATTGAATATTGAGCGAATATGGAGCGAATATTAATAGGGGACCTTAAAGAGTACGTCGAGAAGGAGGTTGCGATTGCCGGATGGGTTTCGGTTAGGCGCGACCAGGGCAAAATGGTCTTTTTCGACCTGCGCGACCGCTCTGGCACAGTGCAAGGCGTCGTGCCGCCGAAGTCACCTGCGACGGAAGCGGCACACGGCGTACGTACAGAATTCGTCGTTTCCGTCAAAGGAAAAGTCAACAAACGGCCGGAAAAAAATGTGAACCCGGAGGCCCAGAACGGCGACATCGAACTTGAGATACAGGGCATCGAGGTGCTTTCGGAAGCGGAAATCCCTTTCGACCTTGATGGGGAGGTGAATATCGACACGTACCTCGACCATCAGCCGTACACGCTCCGGAGTGAGCGTTCCAAGCGTGTGTTCAAGGCACAGGCCGCCATTATCGAAGCGTTCCGCAAGGCGCTCCGCGAGCGCGACTTTGTGGAATTTCAAACACCGGCGTTAACTGGCGGCGACGCCGAAGGCGGCGCCGCCGCATTCAAAGTGGATTATTACTACGATGAAAAGGCGTACCTTGCGACCTCTCCACAGCTCTACAAACAAGTCATGGTCGGTGCGTTTGAACGCGCTTTCACGACCGGAAAAGTGTTCCGCGGCGAAAAGCACGCCACGCCGCGGCACTTGAGTGAATACTCAACACTGGACTTTGAGATGGGTTTCATCGAGAACCATGTGGACGTGATGGACACGCTTGAGGAGCTCATCCGAGATATCATCGAGCGCGTGCCAGTGGAAGCGCCGCTTCTGCCAGCGGAAAAATTCCCGGTGCTGACGCTCCGCGATGTGCAGAAGACGCTCGGTGTCTCCGAGACAGAACCCGATCTCGAGCCGGAACATGAGCGCGCCATCTGCGAGTGGGCAGCAAAAAAGCACGGTTCGGACTTCCTGTTCGTCACGCACTACCCGATGTCCAAGCGGCCATTCTACACATACGAGGACGAGAACAACCCCGGATATTCCAAGAGTTTCGACCTCCTGTTCCGCGGGCTCGAGATATCAACCGGTGGACAGCGGGTACACGACTACGATGAGCTCGTGCGGCGCCTCAAAGAGCACGGGCTGGACCCGGAAAAGTTCGCGTTCTATCTGGAAACCTTCAAGGTCGGCATGCCGCCGCACGGCGGGTGCGCAACAGGTCTGGAGCGCTTTACGGCACGCCTCCTCAACATGCCGAACATAAAAGAAGCGACGCTTTTCCCGCGCGACATGAACCGTATCGACCGGCTGTTACGGACCGATAATTAAGGAAGAAATAAAAAATTACGCTGTTTGGTGTTAAAATACGGTCTGTGGACAACACTTTCCTGGTAAAACAAGGGGAGTTCGAAGGTCCCCTGGACCTCCTGCTTTCACTCATTGAGGAGCGGAAAATGCTCATCTCCGACGTGTCGCTTTCGAAGGTCGCGGACGATTTCGTGGCGTACATCAAAGATCATGAGCATTTCCCGGCGGGGCAGGCGGCGCATTTCATTCTCGTTGCGGCGACCCTTCTTCTCATAAAATCGCGCTCACTCATTCCGATGCTCTCACTTTCCGACGAGGAGGAGCAGGATATAGATGAGCTGGAGCGGCGGCTTGCGCTCTACAAGGTATTCCGGGAGGCCGGAGCCGCCCTCGGGCGGCTCCGGCACGGCCCCCAGGATTTCGGCGGCCACGCCCGCGACCGCGAACCAGTGTTCGCCCCAGCGCCTGATATGACACCGGACGCGCTTCACGCGGCGGCAAATACGGCGCTTGAACGCGTGCCAAAAAAAGAATCCAAGCCAGAAGTTGCCGTCCAGAGTACGGTTTCTTTGGAAGACATGATGGGTCGGCTGGCAGAGCGCATTGAACGTGCGCTTTCCATTACCTTCAAGGACTTTGTCGGCGACCCGGAAGATCGGCGGGAAATTGTGGTAGGATTCCTCGCGGTACTTGAACTCATGAAGCGCGGCCACCTACTCGCGGAGCAGGCCGCGCACGGAGGCGATATCGTCATGAGTTATCAGGGTGCGGCCCAGCCGCCGAAATACGATTAGCGCGATTATGGAAGAAGAAAAGTTAGAGCAACTGGTAGAGGCGATGCTGTTTTATCGCGGCGAGCCAGTCGCGGTCGCCGATATCGCTCAGATGCTTAAAACCACCGATGTGAAAATCGAAGCCGCGCTCAAGCGGCTCGCTGAAACGCTTGCGAACCGCGGCATCCGGCTGGTCCGTGAGGGAGGCCGTGCGGGGCTTGCCACTGCACCAGAAACCAGGGAGGTTATCGAGATGATGCGGCGGGAAGAGCTGGAAGGACCTTTGGGCAAGGCCGGTCTCGAAACCCTTGCCATCGTCATCTACCACGGGCCGCTGTCACGCGGCGATATTGAATACATCCGCGGAGTGAACAGCGCCTCCATCCTGCGCTCGCTTTCCATGCGCGGCCTTATCGAAAAGACGGATAATCCGAAGGATCGGCGGAGCTTCCTCTATCGCGCTACGCCCGAACTGCCTGCGGCGCTCGGCGTCGCCTCCTTGCACGACCTGCCACATTTCGAAGCCATTCACGAAGAGATAGCGACGGCGCTCTCCGGAAAATCTGAAGAAGAGGCGCGTGAGCGCGAAAAGGAAGCTGAATATACCCATGAATCTGGAACATAACCTTATCCGTCTGGCGGAAGCCACTATCGCGGCCGTCGCTGTAGTCGCGTTTCTGTTCGGCATCTACGCGCTTTCGGGCACATTCCCGACCAACGGTGGCGCGTTGGCCGCAGTCGTTTGTATGCCGCCCGATGAGAAGCTTTCTCTCGAAGCTAACGCCGCATATGTGTACGACATCGAACGGGACGCGATGCTTTACGGAAAGGAGCAGTTCCAGCAGATACCGCTCGCGTCAGTTACGAAGCTCATGACCGCGCTTGTCGCCTCTGAGCTTCTGAACGGAAGCGGTGGCACTGTAACGGTGGCGGAAGCGGCTCTCGCGATGGAGGGGGACTCCGGACTTTTCGCGGACGAAGTGTGGCGGATGCAAGACCTCATCGACTTCACACTAATAACGAGTTCGAACGATGGCGCAGAGGCGCTCGCGCTTGCTGCGTCTGCGAAAAGTCCGTTCAAACAGAGCGATGCGTTTGTCGAGGCGATGAATGAAAGGGCCCACTCCTTCGGTTTATCGCAAAGTTACTTCCTGAACGCCACCGGGCTCGACATTTCCACCACAACAGCAGGCGCGTACGGTTCCGCGCGCGATGTAGCGATACTTGCCACACACGCGTACCGTGAACTCCCGACGGTTTTTGACGGCTCATCGGCAAGCGCGCGCACCTTCACATCGCTTTCAGGTTTCCAACATGAGGCGGAACACACATCGGCGCTCGCCGGCACACTGGCAGGTGTTGCGGTGGCAAAAACCGGCTTCACAGACCTCGCTGGCGGCAACCTCGTGATTGTCGCCGAGCCGGTGCTCGGCCGGCCGGTCGCCATCGCGGTTTTAGGTTCGAGTTTGAAGGGAAGAGATCGGGATGTAGAGGCCCTTTATGAATACGCAAAAAGTGCGATCAAGCGTTCGCTCGCCTGCGAGACGCTATAATTATTGTTGTATCCAGATATGATTATCGACGTTATCAAGGTCTTTATTCCGGCTATCATCGCGTTTTGGTTCGGCATCGCGCTCACACCCATCCTCGCCCACTATCTCTACAAGCACCGTGCGTGGAAGAAGCGCGCCGGCAAGGTTGACCTTGAGGGGAAGGAGACACCTATTTTCAATGAGCTCCATAAGGACCGGGAAGTGAACACGCCGAGAATGGGCGGCATCGTCATCTGGGCAAGTGTAGCGCTTACTGTAACGACGCTCTGGGTACTCGCTGCCGTTTTCGATGGCGATATCTTTGGCAAGCTGACCTTCCTGTCGCGGAGCCAGACCTGGATACCGTTCGCACTTCTCATTCTAGGAGCCCTCATTGGCCTGTCGGACGACCTCCTCGAGATACGCGCCACGGCTGGGCTCTCTAAAGGACTTTCACTCCGAGTACGGCTTGCCGCGGTCGGCGCGTTGGCGCTCGTTGCCGGCTGGTGGTTCTGGTCAAAGCTTGGCATCACGGCCATCGGTATTCCATTCGCCGCGCCATTGGAAATCGGCTGGTTTTTCGTGCCGCTCTTCGTCCTGACGGCCCTTTTTATATACGCCTCTGGCGTTATCGATGGCATCGATGGCCTGGCAGGCGGCGTGTTCGCAACCGTCTTCGCCGCCTACGCCGGTATCGCGTTCTACCAGAATCAGATAGACCTCGCGGCCTTTTCTGCGACCATCACTGGCGCCACACTCGCGTTCTTGTGGTTCAATATCCCACCAGCCCGTTTCTACATGTCGGAAACCGGCACTATGGGGCTCACGCTCGCACTCACAACCATCGCGTTCATGACCGACACTCCGGGAGACGGTCACGGGTTTCTGGCGCTCGCGTTTATCGGCCTCCCGCTTTCTGCCACGGTGTTTTCAAACCTCATACAAGTGGCTTCGAAGCGTTTTCGCGGCGGCAAGAAAGTGTTCAAGGTGGCGCCGCTTCACCACCACTTTGAAGCGGTTGGCTGGCCCAGTTACAAAGTGGTCATGCGCTACTGGGTACTTTCTATCATCTTCGCGGTCGCAGGCGTTGCATTCGCACTGGTCGGATAGCCGAGAACAGCAAATTTTTGCCTGCTACTATTGTGTGAATGGGAACTAAAAGGTCCTTCGACCCGTTCATATTCATATCCGTCTCGGTCCTCGTCATCGGCGGGTTCCTTATCTTCATGTCGGCGTCTCTCGGGCTTCTGATCCGGGGTGGCGCAGAATTTTCCAGTATCGCCACCACACAGTTCCTATTGGGAATTGTCGGCGGCTTCGCCGGGCTCTACGTCGCAAGCCACATCCCGTATCGTTTCTGGCGGCACTACGCGCTCTGGGTGTTCCTCGTCGCCGTCGTCCTTATGCTCCTCGTCTTCGTGCCGGGCATCGGGGGTGAGTTCAACGGCGCACGTCGATGGCTTGACCTCCGCATTACCACTTTCCAGCCGGCCGAGTTTCTGAAAATCGCCTACGTTCTTTTTTTAGGGACCTGGCTTTCCCAGCGCCGGTCGAAAAAAACCTCATTTCTGGTGCGAATCGCCCCATTTTCAATCATCACCGCCGCCGCTTCCATTCTCCTTCTGGCACAACCCGATACCGGCACCTTCCTCGTGCTTGCCGCAACTGGCGGCGTCATGTACTTCGTCTCCGGCGCTCGGTGGACGGACCTCCTGGTCTTGGCTCTTGTCGGCGTGATCGCCTCCGGCGGCTTGGTGCTGTCACGCGACTACGCACTGGAACGTGTGCAGACGTACTTAAACCCCGCCGCCGATCCTTTGGGTGGCGGCTACCAGATACAGCAGTCGCTCATCGCCGTCGGCTCCGGACAGTTCGTGGGCAGGGGCTTTGGGCAGAGTGTGCAGAAGTTCAACTACCTGCCAGAGCCAACATCGGACTCGATTTTTGCGGTCTTTGCAGAAGAGTTCGGCTTCCTCGGGAGCATTATCCTTATCCTTGGTTTCCTGTCGTTCGGCATTCGGAGCTTGTGGATTGCGGCGCGCGCACCGGACCTCTACGGTGGACTGGTAACCGTTGGGATTGCTATACTGATTGTGTTCCAGTCGTTTTTGAACATCGCTTCCATGCTCGGTATTTTTCCGTTGACAGGTCTGCCGCTCATCTTCGTGAGTCACGGCGGGAGTGCTCTCTTTATGGCACTTGTTTCAGTTGGCATCTTACTTAACATTTCCAGATTCAGACACACATGAAAATAGTATTTACTGGAGGAGGCACCGGCGGGCATTTCTATCCCATCATCGCTGTCGTTGAAGAATTGCAAAAACTGGTAAAGGAACGTGCCATTATCGAGCCGGAGCTTTTTTTCTTCGCGCCGGCGCCGTATGACGAGCGCGCGCTCTTCGAGCACGGCATCAGGTTCGTCGAAACGCCGGCGGGGAAGATGCGGCGCTACTTTTCGCTCCTCAATATTATCGATCTTTTTAAGACCTTTTTTAGTATCTTCCACACGACGCTCCGGCTCTATCGCGTGTATCCAGACGTTGTGTTTTCGAAAGGCGGGTTTGGAAGCGTGCCAACGGTACTGGCCGCGCGCCTCCTCAATATCCCGCTTATCGTGCACGATTCCGACGCTGTGCCGGGCCGCGCCACCTTGATGGCCGCACCCTTTGCTCGCGCGATTGGCATATCGTATGACGAGGCGCTCCAACGCTTCCCAAAAAAGTTCCGGGACAAGGTGGCACTCACCGGAAATCCTGTCCGTAAAGAGGTGCAGACACCTGCGCGGGAGGGTGCGTATGATTTTCTCGGTCTCGAAAAGAATGTGCCGGTTGTTCTTATCCTCGGCGGCTCTTCGGGGTCCGAACAGCTCAACGACACAGTGCTCTCTGCTTTGCCAAAACTGGTCGCGAGCTACCAGGTCATCCATCAGACAGGGGATGGAAATATCGAAGGCGCAAAGGAAACCGCAAGGATTATACTTGACCGAAATGAGCGCCGCTTCCGCTACAAGCCGTTCGGATTTCTTTCACCACTTGCTTTAAAAATGGCGGCCGGCGCCGGGGGCCCGGGGCTGGCGACGGCCGCGGCGGTGGGCGCGGGCCTCGCGGTGGTCCTCACCTACGATTACTCGGGCTCGACGCCCATCGAAGGCGGCAGCCACTTCGAAGAGCGCGACTGGCACATCGCT
>JBHHWQ010000020.1:0-8890 GCA_046756605.1 Minisyncoccia bacterium
ACTCCACGACCGGGTTGAGGCCGCGCGGGAAGAGCGCGAGGATACAATTCATGAACGGCGAGAGGCAGTTCGTGAAGAACAGCACGACCGCAGGCAGGACGTGCTTCACAGGGTGTCCGACCGACTCTTCAACCACATTGACCGCTTTGCCACAATCCTGGGGGCCGCGATTGAGCGTATTCAAGGGTTCATCGAACGCCTGGAAGCGCGCGCTGACATCTTGGACGAAGCAGGCGCTGACACTTCTGCGGCACGCGAGCTCCTCGAGGAAGCCCGGGTCGAGCTCGACGTCACGCTTCTGGACCTTGAATTAATCAGCAACGAAGTGGGTGCCGTCATCACCGACGACGCAGAGCTCTCCCCCGAGCTCCTCCGCACCGAATTCGCGAAAATCAGGGAGGCGATCCAGAGCGCTAAAGAAAATATCCGCTCAGCATTCGCGCTCATACGCGACGCCTTCGCGGCGCTCAGGGAAGCTGCGGCTGGCATCCGCGACATTGACGATGATAATGAATAGGATGATGTGGAGAACGACGACGAGACGAATGACGGTGAGGATGAAGAAACCGAGTAGCAATAAAAAGGTTGAGGATTATCAGCTTGGGCTTAGTAAATGAACGGTATACTGATGCTATATGGACAACCAAAACATGGAGCCACAGGAGCCCCAAGACCCAGACATGAGCCGGAATGAGCCGCCCGCGCCGCCGGAGAAAGAAGGAGGGCTCGGGCCGGTTATCGGCATCATCATTATCATCGCACTTCTGGTAATTGGCGGTGTCTACTACTTCACGGTCGGGATTGACCAGATCCAGAACGGGCAGAGCGCCATTGAAAACGAAATGACTGCCGGCGAAGAAGCGAATGTGCTTAGACAGCAGAGCGGCTCGACGGAACTTGCCGATATTGAAGCTGACCTTAACGCTACCGACCTCTCTGGTCTCGATGAGGCGTCCGCGCAATTCGAAGAAGAGCTTCAGGTGCAGTAAGATTTTTGGTGCTTTTGGCTTCGACAAAACACGCCCAGTAACCGGGCGTGTTTTGTTTTGAAGCGATAGTGCGTTAGGATACACCGATGCAAGTAACCAAAACGAAGAAAGAAAATGCTGAGGTTGTGCTTTCCGGCGCGCTTCCTGCGGAAAACGTCGAGAAGTTCTACGACGCGGCGGTAAAGGCGGCGGTTAAAGAAGTGGAACTTCCCGGCTTTCGGAAAGGCCACGTGCCGCCCGAGCGCGTTATCGAAGAGGTCGGCAAGAACTACCTCTGGAAGGAGGCGGCGGAGCGCGCGCTCAAAGACGAGCTCGAGGGCATCCTCAAGGAAGAGCAAGTGAGCCCTATCGCGCCGGTATCACTGTCGCTTAAGAGTCCAGAACATGGAAAGGATGTCGTGTTCGAAATAACCGTCACGACGCCGCCGAGCATTTCGATAGCAGATTATAAAGAGGTCGCGAAAAACGCGCTCGCGACGCTTCCGAAACAGGACGAAGAGAAAGAGTATGCGGACGCGAAGCGCGCGTTCCGCACGCAGGTGCGCGCTATTCCGCAAATGCAAAATCCAGATACCGTCAAAGAGAAAGAGGGCAGCGCGAAGAAAAATGAAGCGCCCGACGCGACAGCTCCAGAGGAAGAAAACAGCGCCGACGAGCCGCTTACCGACGAAGAAGCGAAGGCCGTGGGGTTTGAGAACGGAAAAGCGGTCGAGCATTTCATTGAAGGCGAGGCGAAAAAGGCGGTAGCGGAGAGGGGTATGCAGCGTAGGCGCGGCGCCGTAGCCGAGGCGCTTATTAAGGCGGCGACGTACGAGATACCAAAACTCTTCGTAGATGAGGAGTCAAAGGCGCTTCTTGGAACCTTCAAACAAGAAGTGAAAACGCAAGGGATGGAGTGGAATGATTACCTCGGCCGTGTGAAAAAAACAGAAGAAGAAGTGAAAAAAGACCTGGCACCAAACGCCGAGAAACGCATCGCACTTGATTTGATTTTTGGCAATGTTATTCGTGAAGAAAAACTCGAACTTGACGAGAAAGACAAGAAAAAACAAGAGGAGTTTGCGAAAAAACTTGTTGAACAAGGCGTGGACGAGGCGCGCGCAAAATCGTATGCCGCCGAACAGTTTCTTCGCGAGAAAGCGTGGGAAGCGCTTGGTGTTAAAAACGAAACTCCTTTATAAAATATGGACACGCCGTGTCCATATTTTATAAGCAAAGAGTTTAAGTTATCAGCTACCTAACCGCCTAGACTCTGTAGTGCTTCTATAATTTTTTAACTACCTGTTCTTCGGTAAACTTGTATTCAGAAGCAAAATCAGCAATTCCTTCACGGTTCATATACACCACGGGCCCACCGACTACAAGCGACATAAAAAACAAAGGAGTAAACCAACTGCCTTGCAAACGCTTGGGAAAACCTTCTTGGCGAACTATAGGCCAGCCATTGTCCTTCGGGTCAAGAGGGCACCCATCACCGCCACGCCCAACCTCATCTGCGAGCCACGGCTGAAGCTCTGCTGATTCTCGTATCATGCGAAAGAGCCTGCTGTGGCTCTCTCTGCCAAACCTCCCCAAATATGGACACGGCGTGTCCATATTTTTTATTTAGTTATTCTTTACTCTAGGACGTTTGCCGCCTTAACCAGATCTAAAGCTGAAACGATGCTTTTAATTTCTTTTTCCTGATTTTTTGCCGTACCTAGTATCGGGCTAAGATACTTTTTATTTATAAGCGACGGCATATTTGGTATGTCGTTATAGTCCTGAAAACTACTCCACCGATATTTACGCAAATAATTGAGCGCCTTTTGAGTGTTTTGTATGCAGCTCGTACGCCATGACGGTAGCACCAAATCGAGTGGGTTGAGATGGATGTAATACGGAATGTACATAAAGTGTGCGTCACGCTTTATATGAATCTTCCTGAACGTACCTTGCCAAAGTACGCCGGAACGGTCGTACTTTTCATTAAAATACTTGCTATACCCCATATTCAATTTACGCATGAAAAGCGACATGCCTCCTTCAGCTACTTCAGAAACAAGCATGTGATAATGGTTCGGCATTAATGCAAATGCATGTAATGTTATGAGTCGCTTTCGCGTATGGTCACTCTCCCCTTTTGAACCTTTCTTCAGCCTATGGTTTGGATCGACATCAGCTGAATCATTAAACACATAACAGTCGTGAAGAAAACGAACGTAATCCGCATCGTCTAGAAATACCTTGCGCTTATCGACGCCGCGATTGAGTAGATGATAAAAATCCATATCCTCACTTTATCACACAAATATGGACACGCCGTGTCCATATTTTGACAAATGAGGCATAGCATTACGCGGTAAGTTTGGCGATGACTTAAAAGCGCGGTATAGTAGTGGCCATGACAGATACCAAGACCGGCGGCGCGAAGGCGGCGCACAACATGATTGTGCCGATGGTGGTTGAGAAGACCAACCTCGGCGAGCGGGCATACGACATTTATTCGCGACTCTTGAAAGAGCGTATCGTCTTTCTGGGCGGTCCCATTGAGGACTACAACGCGAACCTCATCATCGCTCAGCTCCTCTTCCTCGAGGCCGAAGACCCGAAAAAAGATATTTTTCTCTACGTGAACTCCCCCGGCGGCTCGGTAACAGCGGGGCTCGCGGTTCTCGACACCATGAACTATGTGAAGCCGGACATCGCTACGGTTTCCGTTGGTGTCGCCGCCTCCGCGGCGGCGGTCATTCTTTCTGCCGGAAAGCGCGGTAAGCGTTTTGCGCTCCCGAACTCGGAAGTCATGATCCATCAGCCATGGGGCGGCGCTCAAGGACAGGCGACCGATATCGAGATTACCGCCAAGCACATCCTCGCGACCCGCGAGCGCCTGAACAAGATTCTTGCGAAAAACACCGGCCAGAAGCTCGCGAAGGTGGAGAAGGATGTTGAGCGCGACTATTTCATGTCGGCGGACGACGCCAAGCAGTACGGTATTATCGACGAGATATATAAATCCCGGAGTTAATCTGACTGGTCCGGTTTAGAACAAGAAAAACCCGCGTGTGCGGGTTTTTCTGAAAACGCTCTTGCCTATTGGTTCATGACCGCGTGGATTCCGCCGCCAATGAGGCCAGTAAGTATGACGCTCAAAATAATAAGCGGGAGCGGTTCGAGGTTAGTGTATAGAAGCCCCTCCTTCTTTTTATTATCAATAACAGCCATATATTCCTAAGTTTACTATTGTTAGTGCGTAACCGCGCTCGGCACGGATATATCGTCCTTGCTCCCGTGCCAGAAGAAAGAATAATACGCTACGACACCGTTTTGTCAATAGGGTTGATTGTATTCGCCGCTACCTTTACTACCGGTCATTTGTTGCACTTCAGATGAGAATTCAATCTGTATTGCCGTGGTGGGAAAACGAGCGTATAGTGGAAACATACTGACACTCTGACCCTGTCCCGCCCGAGCCGTCTCGCCGCACGACCTTCATTATTGTTTCCTAACTTCCCCTCTCGGGAGAAGTGAATATGTCATTCAAGCTCGTCCTGGTCCTTCTGGGCCTTTCGGGCATCATCGGCATCGGCATCGGATACTTTCTCCGATGGCTGGTTTCCCTAGGCCGGAAGGGTTCGGTGGAGCTCGAAATCAAACAGATGCTTCTCGATGCGCGCGAGGAGGCAAAAAACGTCCTCAACGTCGCCGAAGAGAAGGCCGAGACGCTCGAGGAGGAACTCCGGCAGAATCAGATCGAAAAAGAGAAGCTTGCGACCGCCAAAGAACAGCGCCTGACCGAAAAAGAAACATACCTGGACCGCCGCCAGACGGACCTGGACCAGGAGGCCACGCGACTCAAGGAGCAGGTGGAGGAGGTGCGCACTATCAGAGGGAAGGCGGAGGCGCTGGTCGAAGCGCGCGAAAAAGAGCTTACCAAACTCGCGATGCTCTCGGAGGATGAGGCCCGAGAGGCATTGTTCGAGTCGCTGAAAAAGCACCACGAGGAAGACATTTTGGTTCGCCTGCAAAAGCTCGAGATAGACGGCAAAGAGCGGCTCGAGGCGAAAGCGCGCGACATTCTGGTGAACGCCATCCACCGGCTCGGGAACGCAGTAACTGCGGATATCCTCACCACGTCAGTTGCCCTCCCTTCGGACGACATTAAGGGGAAGATTATCGGCAAGGAGGGCCGGAACATTCGCGCGTTCGAGCGCGCGACCGGTGTGGACGTCCTGGTGGATGACACACCAGGCCAGATTACTCTCTCATCGTTCGATCCGGTCAGGCGCCAGATTGCGCGAGCCGCCCTTGAGAATCTCTTAGCCGATCAGCGCATCCAGCCGGCGCGCATTGAGGAGGCCGTCGCCAAGGCAAAAGAAGAGATGGCCATCGTCATGAAGGAGAAAGCTGAAGCAGCTGCGTACGAAGTGGGCATCCACGACCTCGACCCGCGGCTCATGAACATCTTGGGCCGCTTGCATTTCCGTACTTCATACGGCCAGAACGTGCTCCAGCATTCGGTTGAGATGGCGCATATCGCGGGCATGCTGGCTGAAGAGCTTGGTGCGGATGTGAAGGTGGCGAAGGCCGGTGCTCTACTGCACGACATTGGCAAGAGTGTGGATCATGAGGTTGCCGGCACGCACGTGGAGATTGGCCGGCGGATACTCGAGAAATTTGGCGTCGACAAACGCATTATCCAGGCGATGCAGTCGCACCACGAGGAGTACCCGTACGAGACGGTCGAGGCGAAGATTGTGCTGGTGGCAGATGCCGTTTCCGGCGGGCGCCCCGGCGCCCGCCGGGACACCCTCGAGCGCTACCTAGAGCGCCTGCACGAGCTTGAGGGCATCGCGACGTCATTTGAAGGAGTGGAGAGGGCATACGCCGTCTCCGCGGGGCGTGAGATACGCATCTTTGTGACCCCGGAGCAGGTTTCAGACCTCGATGCACGGGATCTGGCGCGCAATATCGCGCTCCGCGTTGAGCGCGAGCTTAAATATCCGGGAGAAATCAAGGTAAACGTCATTAGGGAAAGTCGCACGATCGAAATCGCCCGATAAAGCAGGCGTAAAGTCAATAGGTTGCGCACGAAAAACGGCTTTATATAATGCAGACACGCCATTGATTCTTCAAACGGTGGCATTATCAAGTATAAAAGTCCCTTGAAAATCGATGCACGGCAAGGCAACAGAGTCGGTCTCGATTTTCAAAGAACACAACGTCGTTATGAACAAAGCAGACCTAGCAAACAAAGTGCACGACATGCTCGGTGGCACAAAGGTGCAGTCGGAAGCGGTCGTCGAGGCCATCGTTGACGAGATTGTGAACGCCCTTAAGAGCGGGGACGAGGTTTCAATCGCGGGCCTCGGGATATTCTCAACCAAGATGCGCCCGGCCCGCATGGGCAGGAACCCCCGCACCGGAGAGTCCATCCAGGTTCCCGCGATGCGCGTGCCGAAGTTTCGCGCGGCAAAGGCACTCAAGGAAGCGGTGAAATAATAAGCACCCCTTTTAAAAACCCGCGGCGTGCCAGATTGGCACGCCGCGGGTTTTCTAAGTAGCGTCGAATAGTCGACACTACCTAGTACACCACCTTACAATTGGCGCGATGGCAGTGTTTACAACGGTTCCCACTGACGACCGTCTGGCAATGGTACGCGCACTGTGCGGCCATCTCGCAGACCTCGGTATTGGTGCGATTTTCAAAGCCCATACTGTTATTCAGTATACTCCATGTATTTTTTAACAAGTGCGAACTAGGCCGCTCTCAGACATCCCATGTGTGTCGGCCAAGGTATCCGCAATTAAAACACCGTTCGTGCGGATGTCGTACTCGCCTCGAACAAACGCATGAATATGAACGATTGGCGACAAGTGATAGGCGACGTGCAGTACACGAACACGGGTACCATACCTGCTCTCCGCCGGTGCGGAATAAGACCTGCTCGCTTCCTTGTTCCATGACTGCTTGATACCACCCAAGATTAAAATGTCAAGTTTGTCGCGTACTTCAACCAACGGGCGGGTTATCCACATTCCATACGTGAGTTTCTTGAGGTGCTTCTCCCGGAACACCGATGGTTTTCATGACTGGTTCCATGGCGCGGTCTTTTTTGCGATACGCGTCCGTCATGGGAGGGACGAAGTATACGAGTTCCTTTGGTGATGTTTCATGTGTGTTTCCTGCGGAGAATGTTTCGGGCATATGCTTAGGATAGCAGATAGTGTGGGGTATCTGATTTATAAAAAACAGACACACCGTGTCTGTTTTTTATAGAGACATAGATGCATTCCCTTTATTCTCCCTCCAGATATTCCCGTAGAAGCTGCTTACTTTTTCTGCGATACGGTATGTATCCGAGGAGTATACCAAGAAGCGCCCCGACGAGAATTCCTGTACCACTCGCATCGAAGTCTAGTGATTCAAACGCTCTCTCCATTGCGGTTCCAGTCGCAAAACCAACACCGGCGCCTACTACAGCACCTCCGCCGACTCGCGCCGCAAAAGCGTGTCCCTTTTTAGCCTGCCATTGATCAAATCGTTCATTCATATATTTTTACCTAAAAGGTATTTAATAATTCTATTGTATCATATCTGTCAACGCGTGTCAATAGCTTGGCAGTGAGTGGATAGTACCACTACGTGCCAACCGTAGCAGTATGCATGCTATTCAAAAAGCGATTTCGGGAAGAGTGTCGTGCGGTCGCAGAACCCTGTCACTAGGAACCGCCAGTATGCTTCAATATCTTTGCGATAGCGGGCGTGAATGCGCCTCTTTTCTGCAACAGAGAGTTTTGAGGGCGTGCGTGTCTTGGGAGTTTGTGGAATGTACAGCGTGACGTAGCCTTCATGTTTGGTCCATAGGCGCAGTTTTGTGTTTGGATGCTTTTTGTGAAATGCCTGATACCACCGCTTGGCGTGTTGAGCAAATTGCTTGTGCTTCACCAGCCATTTGTTGTATGCCGCGGTGGTGCCGCGCGAGCGGAGTGTGGCACGAACATCTGACGTTGATGGAATATCACCCACCACTTCGCTCCAGTACAACCTTAAAAACGAAGGTTCGTTCTGGCGACGCGCTTCCTCATACACCGCCTTCATTTCTCCTTTGTATGTTAGTAGCGGTTTTTGGAAGTAGCGCATGAAAAGCTGTGGTTCAAGTTCATGCTCGGTTGCTCCCATGCCGTTATCAAAGCGCGCAAATGTGCGACCGGTGTTGCCGCCGTGGAGCAGTGATGGTTCGCCACCATAGAGATAGTGAATGGCGGCGATTTCAGTTAAGAGGCCATCGTAGTGGGTTTTGTCGTATGAACCCAGGCGCTGCATGGCGAGTTCAACAAGATACCGACGGTCGCCGAATGCGAGCGTGTTGGTGAAGTCGTTAGGATATGAGAAGAGATGTGTGCTGCGTTTTTTCTTCATACTTTACTAAATGAAATGCTTTTTCACCTTCCACTGATGTATAGAAATTGTATCATTCCTCCACAATATCGTTGTGGTGTAATTTAATTGTTTATTAGTAGTGTGTAATTTCCAGTGTATATGTCTAAAGAAAAAGAACCGAGTCTTGAAACAACAACTGATTCTCATCAAGAAAGACGGGGTCGAGGAGAGAAAATTGGTGATTTTGACAAGAATGTTCATGATCCTGACAAAACACCTCACGGATCTTAAAAAGTGTTATAACGGCTCAATGCAATTGAGCCGTTTAGGAATCCCGCCTCGCCATGCCAAAAGACCCCTCATTTTTTGAATCCACAGCAAAAAGAAGCCGAGGAAGGAGGCAGAGCGGGGGGTGAGCGCGCCGGAGGCGCGCGATTAACTACTGTGTTGGAAATAAGCACAGCTTGCTTCTTGCTCTCCCTAGGAAATATGGACACGCCGTGTCCATATTTCGCTCACTCGTTTGGAAGTAGGTTCG
>JBHHWQ010000021.1:0-8628 GCA_046756605.1 Minisyncoccia bacterium
GTTTCGGTTATATTCTGCACCACCGTGGTCGGTGTGCGCTCTATCACGCGCTCTGTAAAAACAGGCGCTTCTGGTTCGGGTTCGCCCTCCAGCTCGAGTGAAAGTTCCGGTTCGTGACCAAAAAACCCCACGATGGCGCCGAACAGGTCCGACCAAATGCTGGTAAGCGTATGCGAGCGTGTCGTTGTCCGCACGGTGCTATCGATAGCCGAATACACATTCCCAAGTGGGCGCATGCTGTCGCCAAGCGCATGAATCGCGACCGTTACATATGATGCGCTTTTCTCAATGAGCACGTTCTTGTACCACTCAAGCGCGTCGGTAATGGAAGTGAGCGTGGCGGTGCCGACGGCGTGATACGTTCGTGCGGTGGTGTGCGGCAAGTCGCGAACATCGGCGGCAAGTTCTCCGGCTATCAAATCGCGATCGATCCACAGGTCGGCAAGATGATTCGAGAGGCGGTCATGCCATGCGAGGAACGACCCGGGGGCGCCGTAGGTGAACTCGCCGGCGCCGATATACGCATGCCGTACAATATCCTTCCCCGCTTCTACGCCGCCGTTCACGAGCCCGTAGCCGAACGCAAAAGAAAGTATGAACACAAACGCACCAAGTGTCGCGGCAAGCGTGCGCGCGAAAACAACCATGCGAGAAGGCGTGGGTGGTTGTGATGCTTCTTCATACTCCTGATGCCGCTCGTCACGCAGGTACTCGCGCCACAGCTGTTTTTCTTTTTCAGCTTCCTCAACAAACGCCGCCAACGACGCTGGGTCGACGAACCACACGCCGTCCACTTTTTCGCCGGCAATCTTTCCTTCGCGCGCAAGCCGACTCACGTAGTCGGCGGTATAGCCGAAGCGTGCGGCAACCTTCTTTACCGACGCGAATCCCCGTCGCCGGAGCGTCGTGCGCGTGGCGGCGTACTCCTTCTGCCGCTCCGCGCTCAAGCGCTCGCGTTGTTCTTCTTTCTTTTTCCCAATCTCTGCGATGAAGCCGGCCAAGGACGCTGGGTCGACGAACCACACGCCGTCCACTTTTTCGCCGGCAATCTTTCCTTCGCGCGCAAGCCGACTCACGTAGTCGGCGGTATAGCCGAAGCGTGCGGCGACTTCTTTCGCCGGCAGGAGCGCACCATCGTTGGAGGAATCATTCATAGGGACGAACTAACTTTAATTTTACTAGTTATTTCGCCTATGCTGTGCTTCTGGTTTAGAAATATGTGTGGACTAAAAACATATATGAATCATGACTTGTGCTTTGATTAGCGTGGGTCGCTTTTTTCTGTGTATTCTTTTGGTACACGCTTATAACTGCTAATTTCTATACTAAATCTCATGTTTACTGAATTGGTGCCTTATCCCTTATATAAAGAATCTCGTTTACACGAGATTCAGGAGGTAGACTATAAAATCGAGTCCGGTTTGGAAAAGTTGCCCGAGAGAGGCGAATAATAAAAAGAAGAAATCATCAATGAGTGCAACACCGCTATCGAAAATAGACGCGAAATACGCACCTATAAGACCGAATTGATCCGCCGCCTCGCTCCCTGCAAGGAGAAGCGTGTGTGTATCACCAGCACTGAAAGTCCATTCTGAAGGGATAGTGGTCCCCCAAAGGGCAAATGCGACGAGTAGAACCGCTGAAGACACCGCGCGCAATGCGTACGGAAAAGTAGGGTGCGAGACGCGTTGATGCCGTTTTCGCTTGCCTTTTATAATCTCTTTATGCCGAGATACATAATCCGTCTTTCTTTCTAAAGGTATTTTCTTTACGGTCGCATCAAAGACAATAGTAGTTTTGGGAGCGGGTATTTTCTTTTCGGACACTCTCACCGGTCTGCGCGCCCCGCTTTTTGCGCTATCTATGCGGTGGATGGTTACCGTACCAGCTTCTGTTTCCTTTTCTTTTCGTTTGACTTCCGGAAAGAGCTGGCTGTTGTCCGGCAGGTATCGGACCGCCGTCCAGGTCTTCAAGACATCATATTTCGGCAATTGCGACGCGCGCATCGCACTCAAAGAAAGCGTGCGGTTAGCAATCGCCACGGGAGGATGTGTGGTGCGTGTCGCAACCTCCTCCCTTTCTGGCACTTCTGCTGGTTTCGCGCTGGTAACGACCTCGGAGGAATCTGACGTTTCTAGAGTCCTGATACCGGCGTGCCGTTTAATAGTGTCCTCGTCCACGTACCATGCCCTGCCCACGCGCGTTGCGGGAATCTTTCCGCTACGCGCAAGCTGGCCGACGTAGTCCTTCGCGTACCCAGTAACTTCCGCAGCTCGTTTAGACGAGATGTATTTTTTCCCCTGTATATCAAGCTCTTCCATTCAGTTCTATTGTAGTACGGATAAATAAAAACGCCCGCTGGAAAAGAGGGCGTTCGGTGTGAATATCGGTTTATTGCCCCTTAATTTCCTCGCGAAGCGCAGTGGATAATTCTTGCGGATTGGCGGCTCCTTTCGATATCTTCATACCCTGCCCTATCAGAAACTTGAGCGCCTTATCTTTCCCCTGACGAACGTCTTCGGCGACCTCGGGATGCTCATTGATAACTTCCCGCGCATATGCGCGAATAGCTTCGGCGTCGTGCTCTTGCATAAGGCCGCGCTCTTCCGCGAGAGCTTTTGCTGACCCACCATCTCGTATGAGGAGCGCGAGGACATCTTTCGCGCCACGCGACGAAATATGTCCCGCATCCACCAACTCGATAAGTTCTATGAATGTTCCGCCCGAGAGCTTCTCGAGTGCATCCGGCACATTGCTCCCACGCACGTCGGAGAAAAGATAGTTGGCGGCACGTCGGACCATTTCCGACTCCTCCGTATGCGCCAGTACTTCCGCATCAAAAAACGCACTGTACGTACGGTCAGCGACCAAAACCGAGACATCATCGTCCTGGAGGCCGAGCGCGGCATAGCGCGCGCGTTTCTCCCATGGAAGCTCGGGGAGTTCATTCGACAACACCTCTTTCGAAAATTCGGGAATAGCCGAAAGGCGGAGTTTCGGCAGGTCCGGGTCTGGAAAGTAGCGGTAGTCATGCGATTCCTCCTTCAAGCGTTGCGAAAACGTCTCTTGTTTGTTCTCGTCCCATCCACGCGTTTCCTGAACTACACGTTCTCCCTTCTCAAGAAGCGCGATGTGTCGCTTGGTTTCAAACGCTATGGCCTTCTCGACCGCCTTGAACGAGTTTAGATTTTTCACCTCGACCTTGGTGCCAAGCGCCTTATCGCGGCTGACGGAAATGTTCGCCTCGACCCGCATCTCCCCTTTCTCCATATTTGCATCCGACGCGCCAAGGTAGCGCAAGAGGAGTTGTAACTCATGAGCGAAGAACGCTGCGGTTTTCGCATCACGTATAACCGGCTCCGTTACCAGCTCCATCAACGGCACGCCAGCGCGGTTGAAATCGACCAAACTGTAGTCCCCTTTCGTGTGCTGGCTTCGTGCGGTGTCCTCCTCAAGGTGAATACGGGTGAGCTCGACTCCGGCAATGGAACCGCCGGAGACGAGCGGATACTGATACTGGCTTATCTGGTAACCCTTCGGCAAGTCCGGATAAAAATAGTTCTTACGGTCGAACTCAGTATAGTCAGCCAAAGTGCCCCCGACCGCCGCGCCCACGCGAAGGACGTGGCGCACCGCCTCGCGGTTGATGACAGGCAGTGTGCCTGGAAACGCCATGCACACGGGGCAGACGTGCGTGTTCGCCTCAGCCCCGTGCGGGTCGTTCGCCGAGTTACAGAACATTTTGGTTTGTGTCGAGAGCTCGGCGTGGATTTCAAGACCGATGGTTGGTGTATATTCAGCCATGTTTCAGACGTATCATATCACTCGGTAGAATGCTTCTCCAAAAACCGGACAAGCCGGTCTTGTGCTTCTTTTAGGAGTACGTCGTCAAGAATAGATACCGGCACCACCTCTTTCCCTGTCGTGGCAAGCGCCTCTGTTTTTTTCCTCAAATCATCCGGATTCACTTCGTCCACTTTGGTGAGAAAAATGAGCTCTGGTTTTTCAGCAAGTACCTCGTCGTAACAGGCAAGCTCTTTACGGACGACGTCATAAACCTTCCGCACGTCATCGTGTTCGGCGGAAACGCAGTGCGCGATGACGCGCGTCCGGCGGATGTGCCGCAGGAACGCGTGTCCAAGACCCCTCCCTTCCGACGCACCTTCGATAAGGCCTGGAATATCCGCCAGCACGTGCCCATACAAAACCCCCAACGATGGTTCAAGTGTGGTAAACGGGTACGCACCGACTTTTGCTTTCTTCTTTGTGAATGCGTTCAAGAGCGAGGACTTTCCGGCGTTCGGCAAGCCAACAAGCCCGACGTCGGCGATGAGCCGCACTTCGATGTCAAGCGTCCCTGCCTCGCCCGGCTCGCCCGGCGTCGCCTCTTCTGGGTATTGGTTCGTGGACGACTTGAAATGCGCGTTGCCTAAGCCACCGCGGCCACCTTTGAATACCGCGTGCTCATCGCCTTCTTTAAGAATATCGAAGAATGCGCCCGACTCTCGTGTGGTAACGCGCGAACCCACTGGAACGTCGATATACTGGTCAGTGCCGTTCTTCCCCTCCCGCTCGTTATTCGCACCGTTTTCGCCGTTTTCCGCTTTGAAGTCCGGCGATGTTTTGTACCGCTTCAGGATGTTGAGGTCGCGCACCCCTCGGACAATGATGTCGCCACCGCGGCCGCCGTTCCCGCCCGAAGGGCCACCCTTCTCCCTCCCTTTCAAATGAAGACCCCTGACCACGCCGTCGCCGCCTTTACCGGCCTCGGCAGTGAGCGTTATCTCGTCAACAAATGCCATAGGTGTAGTGTATGGTGAGATGGTCTAAAAAGAAAGCTACTGGACCTTGGAGAAAAATTATGATATATCATAATTTTTCTCCATAACATGTAAGAGACAGATTGTGTAAGAGACAGATTGATAAATGTGACTTTTTCGCGGCCGCGAAAAAGTCACATTTTTGTTATTTTAAAATTCTTGCGTAAAGCTGAGCCATATTCAATATCTTTTGTCTTTAGGTAGATAAGATTCTTCCCGATGTGTTGGTCAGATTTAAGCAGTTTTATATATTCTTCGCACTCGTCCGGAGATACCCACACGCTCCCCTGCAACTTCTTGAAGCCAATTAAAGAAAGCTCACGGCGAAGTAAATCTCGTTTTTTCTTTTGCGTCTCTGGGATATCGAACATAACGATACGCCAGTATCCATCCCATTTTCTAGTTGAAGGACGGTGCAATAAACGAATTCTCTGCGAAGCGAGGTGCTGTTTACCCCGAGGAGTTATTCGAATAAATCTCTTACGTCCAGAGGTCTCATAACTGATCAATCCTCTTTGTTTTAGTCGAAACAACACATGATTAGTGTATGAGGATGTAGGTTTTCTTTTGAAACCCAAACGTTTGAATGCAAATGCCATGCCTGGAGCAACTGCAACTGTGGCAATCAGCCCTGCCGCACTAATCACTTTAAGAGCAACCAACATTGCTGGTATTTGCTTCTGAAGAGCCATCTTATATTTATATCATTTCAATATTTCGCGGCCGCGAAATATTGAAATTATTGTTTATTACAAACCCAGTACTATTTAAGAGTATTAAAAGAAAATATCAAGGATCCACAGAACGGCAGTAATGATGAGGCCGCCCAGTAAGGCGGCAAGAAACTGTTCCGCAAAGTTGCCGGCAAGAGCAAAGCCATCAACGAAAGAAGCCACAAAGAGGAGGAATGCCGCGTTTACGACAAACGTGAAGAGTCCGAGGGTAAGAAGCTGAAGTGGAAACGCGATAAGGAGGACTAGTGGTTTCAGCGTAATGTTGATGACGCCGAGAATGAGGGCGACGATGGCAGCCGCATACAGGGATTCGACTACGAAGCCGGGGATGAGGGATGCGGCTAAAAGGAGCGCAAATATAGTGCCAAGGAAACGAGCAATTAACGACATGGGATAAGTATAAAACAAAATATTAATGCGGAGCGAAACAGCGGAGCTTCTCTATTGTCCGATGATTTTCCAGCCCTCTTGGAGAAGTGGCTCGGCTTTCTTAAATTTTATCTCCTTGGTCTCTTTTCCGTCAGTAATTTTCACGATGTCGTTTCTGCCGAGTTTCTTCTTCGAACCGTCCGCGGCCACCATGACCGGCTCTACCCTGACCGGCTGGGTACCGATGCGTGGAACGGCTTCTGCCACGAAGCGCGAGAGGTTCTCTTCGAGAATCTTGAAGAGCCGCAGGCCCTCCTTCCGATACTCGATGAATGGGTCGCGGCCACCGTAGGAGCGCAGATTTACGCTCGAGCGCAGGTAATCCATGGTTTCTAGGTGCTCTATCCAAAGGAGGTCGTGCGCCTGCAGCAACGTACGGCGCACACCTTCAGCGAAAACATCCTTGCCGAGCGCGGCTTCGCGCTCGGCAAGGATGTTTTCGTCCGCCCCGGCGGCACGGATCTCCGTCCGCGCCACTTCTAACACCTCGTCAGCGTCGCCTGAAAGGATGTCGCGCCGTCTGGCATAAATAGTCTGCCGTTGGTGGTTCAGGACGTCATCAAAGCCGAGGACGTGTTTGCGCGCGTCGAAATTGACTCCCTCTATCTTTTCTTGTGCACTCTCCAAGGAGCGCGTAATCATCCGATTCTGGATGGGCTCGTCCTCGGAGATGCCCAACCGGCCCATGAGCGCCTTCACGGTGCCGGAGGCGAAGATGCGCATCAGCTTGTCCTCCAGCGACACGAAAAATTGCGTCTCACCAGGGTCGCCCTGGCGCCCGGAACGGCCGCGCAGCTGGTTGTCGATACGTCGCGCGTCGTGCCGTTCGGTGCCGGCAACATAGAGCCCTCCGAGCGCCTTCACCTCCTCATACGCCTCCTTTGGTGCGGGATTGCCGCCGAGCTTGATGTCGACGCCGCGACCGGCCATGTTGGTCGCGATAACCACTGCACCCTTCTTACCCGCCTGCGCAATGATTTCCCCTTCTCGTTCATGGTTCTTGGCATTCAACATCTCATGCGGAATGCCCTCTTGTTTGAAGATATCGGCCAATCGCTCGTTCACCTCGATAGATGTGGTGCCGACCAAAACCGGCTGGCCGCGCTCGTTTCGCGCCTTCACTTCGCGCGCAAGTGCCGTGAATTTGCCTTTCTCGGTTTGGTAGATGAGGTCGTCGTGGTCGACACGCTGCACCGCGCGGTGTGTGGGGATGGCCACCACGTCGAGGTTGTACACGCCGCGGAACTCTTCCTGGCTCGTGAGCGCGGTGCCCGTCATGCCCGCGGTCTTCTCGTACATGCGGAAGTAGTTCTGAAACGTGATGGATGCGTACGTCTGGCTCTCACGTTGTATAGAGAGCCCCTCCTTTGCTTCGATTGCCTGATGCAGGCCCTCCGACCAACGCCGGCCCGGCTGGAGGCGGCCGGTGAACTCGTCGACAATTACGATGCCGCCGTCTTTGACCACGTAATCTTTGTCGCGCATAAAAATGGCGCGCGCTTTCACTGCCGCATCCAGGTGATGCGCGTATTTCACGCCGCCCTCGGCGTACATGTTCTCAATACCGAGCGCCTTCTCCGCTTTCTCGATGCCGGAGTCGGTAATCTGGATTGCGCGCTCCTTCTCATCAACCGTGTAGTCAGTGCCAAGAGTGAAGGATGCCGCGATTTGTGCAAACGTCTGGTACAGGTTCTCTGGGTCGCGCGCGGGTCCAGAAATGATGAGTGGGGTGCGCGCTTCGTCTATAAGAATCGAGTCCACTTCGTCAATAATGGCAAAGTGGTGGCCGCCCTCGTCCCGCGCACGCTGGCGAAGGTCCTCTTTCTGGTACACCAGATTGTCGCGCAGGTAGTCGAAACCAAATTCGTTGTTCGTGCCGTACGTGATGTCGGCGCGATACGCCTCCTGGCGGGAGCACGGCCGCAGGTATTCGTGCACAACATGGAAACTGCCTATTTCGTCGCGCTCTTCGTCTTTCTTTTCTGCATCCGCTTCTTGCGGCAGATGCGCCGGTTCATAGAGGAACGCGGACTCGTGGCCGATGACGCCGACGGTGAGCCCGAGCGCGTGGTAAATTTGTCCCATCCACACCGCGTCGCGGCGTGCGAGATAGTCATTCACCGTAATGACATGGACGCCCTTCCCTTCCAATGCGTTGAGGTACACAGGCAAAGTGCCGACCAAGGTTTTACCTTCGCCGGTCCGCATCTCGGCGATGCCGCGATTATGCAGCACATAGCCGCCGATGAGCTGAACATCGTAGTGGCGCTCACCCAATTGGCGCTTCGCGGTTTCCCGCACCAGCGCAAACGCTTCAGGTAGGAGGTCATCGAGCGTCTCGCCTCCGGCGAGACGCTCCTTGAACGTGCTCGTGAGCGCGGCAAGCTCCTCATCACTCCTCCCCTGCATCGCCGGCTCAAAAGAAGCGATCTGGGGGACCAGCGCTTTGCCTGCCTTCAGAAGCGGGCTTTGCCCGCGTATGGCTTTGGAGAAAAACCCCATAGGTACAGGGCATTATAGCGTTCTAACGGTAAAAACAAAAACGCCCCAGCATCGCTGTGGCGTTTTTGAAGGGTCTGCGGTGCCTAGCGGCGCCGTCGGCGACGGGTCGTCTTCTTTGCTGCCTTTCGACGGGTCGTCTTGCG
>JBHHWQ010000022.1:0-8505 GCA_046756605.1 Minisyncoccia bacterium
ACCATACACACGGAAATCGGAAATTCTGTTTAGAAGATACGTTCCATATGCGTGATGACAAGACAATCCCGCACCATTAAGCACGGATAGCTATTCTACCTTCTCTGAATTCAGAATGCAAGCCCTAAATGAGCATTTTATCTTAAGATCACACACTCGCATTTGCGGAGTTTAAATTCTACTACCGATCAAGTAAGCCCATTTCGTTGGCAATAACGACACCTCCGGCAATACCACCAGCAAGTAAAATACCTATTATTACGGTCTTACCCAAAATGTTCGTGACAGCTTCGCGTGCCTTTGCGTCTATCGCATCATGGTCAGGATAGCCAGGTTCAACCCCAACAGAGCCAAAACTTGCTCTCTCTACTCCAAGTCCATTTAAAGCCATATACTCAAATTAAAACTAACTAATAATCAAACAATCACACTGTATACTATTTAAAAAACTTGTCAACCCTCCCGTAATGGTTCAATAGTTTAGAAACGCCTAGCGGTTGGTATAACAACGTCTTGCAGATGTAGGTATTACTCTCAGGGTTAGAGTCAAATGCTGAATAAGCATAATTCCCTCAGTTTTAAGAGGTATTTTCACATCTGCGGTATCGCGCTAGAATGCCCCTAATTACCCGATCATAGGACATCCATGACTCATACCGACACTGTAGTTATTTCCGTAGGAGGCTCCCTTATAGTCCCCTCAAAAGGCGACGGAACCCCGGATACCGCTTTTCTGAAGACGCTTCGCGATTTCGTCGAGAAAAATGTGGCAAAGGGGCACAGGATGGTCCTGATCGCAGGCGGTGGTAAGACCGCGCGTTTGTACCACAAGGCGCTTCAGGAATTCCCCCACGTGTCTGACGATGACCTGGATTGGATCGGTATTCACGCAACACGCCTCAATGGACAACTGCTAAAAATCGCGCTTAAAGAGCATACTGATGAATACTTGGTAACCAATCCAAACGAACTGCCAAAGGCAGATAAGCCGGTCATTGTGGGGTCAGGTTATAAACCAGGAAGCTCAACTGATTTACGCGCTATCCAAATTGCACAAAACCTTGGTGCAAAGAAAGTGGTAAACCTTTCAAACATTGATTACGCGTACACTGCTGATCCGAACGAGGATCCAAACGCACAAAAAATTGAAGAAATGACGTGGGACGAATTTTTGAAACTTGTTCCAGACTCGTGGTCGCCGAACATTTCCGCACCGTTTGATCCAATCGCCTCTCGTGAGGCCAAAGAACTGGGAATGGAGGTTGCCATCATAAACGGCAACAAGCTGGAGGAGGTGAACAAATATATAAACGGCGAGCAATTTATCGGGAGCATGATCCGATAAATACGGTAGGACTTAATCTTTCTCCTATGCTAAACAGGTTGTTAACAACCTGTTAGTGGAAAACGGATCTCAGAAAAGGGGCTTAATTAAGCTTTTTCAAAATCGCTTCCACCTGCATGTACACGTCTTCGAACGTGCCGTTGTTCAAAATTGTGTAATCGGCCATCTCTATCACCTTGGCTTTCTGCATGCCGTGCGGGTCCGGGTCGTTCATCTCCAGCGCCTCGTGGCGGGCGAATTCCTCGAACGACACCTTGTCGCTCTCTGAGCGGCGCGCCTGCACCCGCTCGAAACGTATTTCCTGGTCGGCATCGACAGCAACGAGTGTTCCGCCGGCTTTCTTCAGCGTTTCCGCTTCCGCTACGGCACGCAACGAGTCGATTACTACTTTCTTATCCCCGGTTTTTTTCGAACGCTCAAGGAAAAACGACACAATGTAGTCGTTGCCGTGTTCGCGGCGCAAATCGTTCGCCACGATGCGCATGTTCGAGCGGTTTACCTCAAGTCCCCGTTTCTCTATCTCTTCGATAATGAGTGTCCGCGCGTGGTAGTGCGCGAAGCCCTTCTCGTTGACAAGATAGTCAACGACCGTCCCCTTTCCTGCACCATCAGTTCCGGTAATGCCGACAATCATATTATGCACTTTTTTTCTTTCCCCCGTCTGTGCGTTGTGCGCGGGCAGACATCCGCTCGATCATCACGAGAAGCGGCGAGGCGAAGAAGATGGACGAGTACGCGCCGGCAGCCACCCCGACCAGAAGCGCGAGTGCAAAATCCTCGGTCTGCGAGCCGCCAAAGAAGAAAAGGGCTAAAAGAACGATGATTGTGGTCAGCGAGGTGTTAATGGAGCGCGTGTAGGTTTGTGTCAAACTCCGCCCCACCGTGCGCTCGAAATCCTCGTGCTTTTCCGCCTCTTTATTGAGGCGTAGATTTTCTCGGACGCGGTCAAACACCACGATGGTGTCGTTTACCGAATAGCCCAAGACCGTCAGCATCGCCACGACAAACAGCGCTCCGACCTCGACGTTCGCGAAGTATCCGAGGAGTGCAAACACGCCCACGGGAATGAGGACATCATGCATCAGGGTTACTAACGTTACCAGCCCATACACCCAAGAGTGCAAGGGCTTTGAAACCCGCCAGAACGCGATACCGATGAAAATGATGATGGCAAGCGCAACCAAGGCGATAGCGACAAGCGCCTTCCTAAAAAGTTCCGCGCCCAAAGTGGGGCCGATGGTCGAGATGCGGCGCACCTCGACACCCTGCCCGAGTCCGGCGAGTGCCGCTTCGATAGCGGAAACCTGCTCAGGCGAGAGTTCCGGCGTACGGACGATATATCCGTCTCCGGTCGGCCGTACCGACGCGCTCGACTGCGACGCGCCGGTAATTGCTTGTTCGATTCCCGCGCGCGCCGCCTCTCCTCCGGCGACTTCGATGAGCGTCCCGCCGGTAAAGTCGATTGACGGTTTCAAACCGAATGCGCCGAGCGCGAGTGCCGAGCCAAGTATCAAGACGAGCGACACCGAAACGAACAGTTTCCTGAATTGAATGACAAACATACCTACTGCTTCATCTCGTCAAGCACCTCCTTGATATCGTCGCTCTGAAACTGCTTGTGTTCGTTTATGTGATGTCCCATATAATTGCCTTTGATACTACAGCCGCACACCGCTCCCGAACAGAAGCTTCGCGCGGCTTCGCGTCCAAGAAAACGCGAGAGAGAGGAGGAGCGTACGCGAGACGGTGAGCGCCGAAAGCATGGAAGTAACGACACCGAGCGCGAACACCAACGCGAACCCTTTGATGAGGGTCGTCCCGAACCAGAAGAGCACGAACGCCGAGATGAGCGACGAGAGATTTGAGTCGCGTATCGCGGCCCAGGCCCGCGTGAAGCCGTCCCGAATCGCCTCCTCCAGCGGCTTGCCGCCCTTCAATTCCTCCCTCATCCGCTCGAAGATGAGGATGTTTGCGTCAACCGCCATGCCGACAGAAAGGATGAACGCGGCGATGCCGGCGGCGGTTAGAGTAACCGGAATCACTTTGAACAAGGAAAGCATGATGGCGCCGTATATGAGGAGTGCCACGACCGCGACCAGTCCCGGCACGCGGTACCAGACGATCATGAATACCCCTACCAAAATGAAGCCGATAATACCGGCGAACACACCCGCCTCCAGCGTTTCAAGCCCTAATGAGGGGCCGATAGATGAGGATGAGATGAGCGTGATTGGTACCGGCAACGCTCCGAAGTTAAGGTCGCGCACCAACTGTTTGGCCTCTTCTGGCGTGAAGTTGCCACTGATGGTCGCCGTGCCACCTGGGATCGCCTGCTGGATAACGGGGAGCGAGATCGGGGTGCCGTCCAGGAAGATTGCGAGCACCTCGCCCACGTTCTCGCGTGTGATTTCTTCGAAAAGTTCTGCACCCTCGTTGTTGAAGTGGAGGACGACGATGGGCTCGTTCGAAAGTCCACCGGAGTGCGCCTGGCCGAAGTCGAGCTGGGCGCGTTCAACAAAGCGCCCCGTGAGCCCGGTGTCTTCGTACGTCGTGTCGGCAAACGAAGATTCCGGTTCGGCTACATCAAAGCGGGTAAGTTTGAATTCAAGAAGCGGCGTTTCCCCGATGACCCGCACCGCCTCTTCAAGGTCGGTTACACCGGGAAGCTCGACCACGAGCCGGCGGTCGCCGGAGAAGGTCTCCTCGGTCTGAACGACCGGTTCGGACACACCAAAGAGATTCGTGCGGCGTTCCACCACCTCGCGGAGCGTGCTCATGGCGTCCGCCACCTCGCCTTCGGCGACGCCGGAAACATCGGCCTGGTACACCAGGTGCGAGCCGCCGGCGAGGTCCAGCCCCAAACGGAACGGGAACCGTGCGTCCGGCGCTTCGGACGAGTAGATGAACCAGCCGAGCAGAGCTCCAAAAACAAGAATGCCTGCGGCAAAAACGCGCGTTATGGACATAGCGGACAGTATATCGCACCTACCCTGACTTTTGCAGTTTCAGCAGATTGCTGAAAATCTCGATGACGGCAACCGGGCCGATACCGCCGGGGACAGGGGTAAAAAGCGCTGCTTTTTCGGCAACGGCAGGGTCGGCATCGCCTACAACGACCCCGCCGGCTTCGCTGGTCCCCGCATCGAACACGACAACTCCCTCCTTTACCATATTCTTCGTAACGATGCGCGGGCTTCCTGCGCCCAGAACCAGAATGTCGGCACCCCTCACCGCTGCCGCGAGGTCGTCTCCGTGCGCGAGCACCGCAACATCCGCACCGCGTTCATTGAGGTAGCGAGCGGCCGGCTTCCCCACCAGACGCCCCTTTCCGACAACCACCGCTCGTTTTCCGGCAACGACAACGCCTTGGTCGCTAAGAATAGCGTCTATTGCCGCAACCACCGGCGGAAGGACCGAGGTGCGCCCTGACAGCGCGTCAACATCACGCTCAGGCGGGATTGCGGCTAGCACCGCGTCGGTATCGATGCCCGCGGGAAGCGGCAGCTGTACGATCACCCCGCCGCACGCGGACGCTTCCCTGACCAGGCGAAGCGCCTCGTCGGTGGTCGCGTCCGCCCCGAGCAGGAAACGCCGGAGCCCGATGTCGAGCGCGTCTGCATTCTTCTCCTTGATGCGCACATACGAATCCGTTACCGGATTCCCCTGCGCCGCGACGATGCCGAGCGTGAGCGCCCCGAACCGCGTCCGTTCTCTCATCAGTTCTTCACGCCGCCGAGCGGCAAATGCTTTACCGTCAAACACCATACGCCTCCTGTGTTTTGCGTATACCCTCCTCAAGGCCTGTTGTGGGTTTCCATGCTATGCGTTCGGTAATCAAACTAATATCCGCAACTGAATCAGTTATCTCTAGACGCGCCGGTTTTTGTTCAATATTTTTGGCTATAAGGTTAAAAACATCCTTTACCGGAGTCCCTGTACCGCTTCCTAGGTTAAACACCTCGCCATGGAATGATGCCCCAGAAAAAACGAGCTGGATCATAGCGCTTACAGCATCATCTACAAAAATAAAATCGTGCAATTGGTCCCCCGTACCAAACAGCACTACAACTTCGCCACGTTTCGTTTTTTCAAGAAGTGTAGGAATAAGTGCCCCATCTTTGTTTGTTTGGCGTGGTCCGTAAATATTAAACAGCCGCACTGAAACTGTTGGAAGGTTGTACACGCGAGAGAATAATTTACAGTATTCCTCACCAGTAAGCTTCTCTAATCCGTATGGCGAAAGTGGTTCACATGCACTGTTTTCAGAAACAGGAACCGGCTGATCGCCATATACTGCTGCTGATGAAACAAACAAGACGCATTTCACGTTAGCTTCTTTTGCAGCGCATAGCGTCTGTATTGTTCCAAGAATATTGTCAGACGTTTCGTTTGGATGCGCGAGCGAGTACGAAACTGAAATACGTGCCGCGAGATGAAATACTGCATGAGCGCCAACAAAAACGTTCTGGTATTCAGCATAATCGCGCGTAATGTCGTACTCGTGGTACGTTGCGTTTGAATGTACGTTATTCCGACTACCGGTCGAAAAATTATCAATAACGTGCACGTCGTATCCATTTTCTACAAGTACATAAACCAACGCGGTACCAATAAAACCCGCCCCTCCTGTAACAACGACTTTACGCATATATAATTATTTCCCTACCCGTGAAAGGAGGATTTGCACGGTGCGGAGCGCGATAAGGATATCAAGAAAAATCGAGCGGTGCTTGAGATAGTAGAGGTCGTAGGCGAGTTTGGTGCGCGTCTCGACGATGTCGGTGCCGTGGTGTGGATGCGCCTGGTGGTGAATCTGCGCCCAGCCAGACAGCCCCGGCTTCACGAGGAAGCGTGCAGAGTAGTGCGGAATCTTGTCGCTGTAGAGCGTGGCGAGTTCCGGAAGTTCCGGTCGCGGACCGATCAATGACTGCTTGCCCTTTATCACCGACAAGAGTTGGGGCAGTTCATCAACGCGCGTGTCGCGCAGGACCTTGCCGACACGCGTTACTTGTTTGGTGCTCTGCAGGACCTCCTTCCCTTTGTCGCTCGTGGCACCGGTCATTGTGCGGAACTTCGCGATGGTGATGGGTTGTTGAGCCTGCCCGACGCGCTCCTGCACGATGAAAAGCGGCCCATCGTCGTCGAGTTTTACGGCAATCCAAACGAGGGGATACAACACAAACGATGCAATGCCCAAGACAAGCGCACCAATAAAATCAAGTGCCCTCTTGAATGCTTCGTAGAAAACAAACTTGGTAGTCGCGATGTTTTCAATAAACCACTCGTGTGTGATAAGCGCGAGCGGCACCCGCTCGAACACTTCTTCATACAGCTCCGCAATATCAATGATGTCCACTTTCGTTTGCACGAAAGAAAGGTTGTAGAACAGGGGTGCCATCATCTCCAGGTTCTTCTCGCGCATATTCGCCACCACGATAGAAACATTGCCGGAAACGATTCTTTTTAAGACCTCTTTCTGAACATCGTTCGGGTTGCCGTCACGGTGCAGGTCGAACATGTCCACAAATTCGATACTGTAGCGGGTGTTGCCATTCACTTCGTCATACAGCTCCTGCATCTCCTTGCCGCTCCCAACTAGGATTGCCTTATCACGCTTCCTGAAACCGATGAATGGAAAGAACGCGATACGCCACGCGGAAATAAGTGCCGAGGAAATGATAAGGAAGATAACCAGGTTCGTCTTCGGTGTGATGCCGAAGTACGGGATGAGGAAGAAAAAGGCCGCGGCGATGATAATGTTGGCAACTTGGGCCTGCACCACGCGGCCGGGAAGTTCCAGCTTGAAAAACGTCGTATGCTTTTCGTAGAGACCAAAGATGACGAAGATGATAATCCAGACGACCGCAAGGATGGAAAACGGGATCAAGTGCGTAACGAACAGGTCGCGCGAAGGAAGCTCGAGGTAGCGTATGAGGAGCGTGAGCCACAAGGATGCGGCAAGTGCGACAAGGTCGCCAGCCACGAGAATGGCCCACTCTCTTCGGCTGATAGAGTGCATGTTCTCTACATAGTACCAACGGTTTCGGCACTTTGATACTGCCCAATAGGAACCCGGCAGGCGGCGCGGTAGTATAGGGGGTATGCCCGAAAAAAGGAAAACGGTGCTCTATCTGGTCACGAAATCAGGCATGGGTGGCGCGAGCAGGGCTGTGTACGACATCTCCCGCGCCCTGCCGGAAGGGTACGAAGCGCTGGTCGCGGCAGGCGCGGAAGGCGGCGGCGAGCTCTTCGAGAAGCTCTCTGAAGCGGGTATCCGGACAGTGGAGCTTCCGGCGCTTGGCCGCAATATAATGCTCTGGGGAGAAATCCGCTCGTTTTTCACACTCCTTTCGCTTCTCAGGCGTGAGCGGCCGGATGTTGTGCACCTCAACAGCCCAAAGGCCGGGGGGCTTGGAGCGCTTGCGGCGCGTCTTGCTGGCATCCAGCGCATCATATACACAGCCCATGGCTGGGCGTTCTATGAAGACCGGCCGTTTTACCAGCTCGTGCTTATTCGCCTCTTTTCATACCTCACCCTGCTTCTTACACATACGACCGTCGCAGTTTCAAAAAAAGACGCGCACGCGTTTGACGGGTGGCCCTTCACTCGAGGGAAAATCGTGCACATCCCGAACGGCGTTTCGCTCGATGGGCGCATACTCAGCCGCGAAAAGGCCCGCAGTCGCTTCGCCGAGTGCGGCGTATCATTCCCCTACGAAACAGTAATTGGCACCGTTGCAGAGCTTCATAAAAACAAAGGGCTCTCCTGTCTCATCGAAGCTGCCGCTGAAGTGCCCGACGCAGTGTTTGTGATTATCGGCGAAGGAGAAGAGCGTCGCCGGCTTACACTCGCCATCGCGGCGCACAAGCTGCAGCACCGCGTGTTCCTCGTGGGGAATATTCCCGATGTGTCAAGGTTCATGAGTGCGTTCGATATATTCGCTCTTCCGTCAGTAAAAGAAGGGCTTCCGTATGTACTACTTGAAGCGGGTGCGGCGGGGCTTCCGATTGTCGCGAGCGACATCGGCGGCATCCCCGACATCATAGACGAGGCCACGCACGGAGCGCAGTTCGCTCTGCGCATGGTGAGCCCCGACGGCCACGTGTGGGGAGGGATCCGCTTTGATCGCCAGGGCTCGAGCTGGGCGCGCCCCGAGAAC
>JBHHWQ010000023.1:0-8044 GCA_046756605.1 Minisyncoccia bacterium
GCTTTGATACGCACGGCGTACCAACTTCTCGGTCTGATGAGCTATTTCACCACCGGAGAGAAAGAGACGCGTGCGTGGACCATTCAGCGCGGCTCTACCGCGCCGGAAGCCGGCGCGGCCATCCACTCGGATTTTCGCGACAAGTTTATCCGCGCGGAGATTATCCCGTATGAGAAGCTCGTCGAGGCCGGCTCGCGCGCCGCGGCGCGCGAGCGCGGGTGGATACGGACAGAAGGGAAGGAATATATCGTTCAGGAAGGGGATATAATAGAGTTTAAGATATAATAGGGCTATGGCACGCGAGAAGCTTTCTCGCGAGAATAATGCACTCCATCTTGAGGAGGGGGCGCTCTGCGCGTGGTGCGCGGAACGCCCCGCACGCGCCGTCTGTTCGACGCAGGCCTTCGGAATAACGTACTATTTCTGCTCGCACGAGTGCCGGGACCTTTTCATACACAGCATTTTCGGATGATTCACGCCTTGCTTTTATAACAACACGAAGTACAATCCTTCTGTTAGAAATAAATAAACCTTACTTCTTATGTCAGTAGAAAACCAACCTATTCCGTCAGCAGACATTTTTTCAGAATCAGTAATGTTCTCCGGTTCGTGCGAGTACGTCATTAATTTCGAGACCGGCCAGACCTGCGCCAACCCAGGCAAGTTTCGCCACGACCTTGGCAAGACGCTCTGTCGTTCGCACTACAATGAGATGTGGGGTTAATATTGGTGCGGAAAAGCAGAATGCTACACTGACTTCGTGGATACGAAAAACACCAGCACCCAAGGAAATGGCGTTTTAAAGTGGGCACTCACGCTCGGCATCGTTATTGTTCTAAACCTCTTTTTCTCTGTCGCCATCCAGACAGCGTATCCGGAGCCGGAGTACCAGGATTTCTGCACGCCGCGGCAGGTGAACAAAGCGCCGGAAAATGAAGCGTCGTGCATTGCCGCCGGCGGGCAGTGGAACGAATTTGCAAAACCTTTTCCGCAGGATGGACCGCAGCGCGAAGGATTCTGCAATCTAGATTTTACGTGCTCACAGGACTTTGATGATGCGCGTGAGAATTACACGCGGAACGTGTTCGTGGCGCTCATCGTGCTTGGCGCGCTGTCTGTCCTCGGCGGATTTATACTCCGCTACTCACCCGCTGTTTCTGCCGGCCTCTCCTATGGCGGTGTGCTCTCATTCATCATTGCCTCCATCCGATACTGGGGTGAGGCGGGCGACCTCGTTCGCCTTTCTATCGTCGGTCTCGCACTTGTTGCATTGATTGCCGTCGGTATGAAGAAGTTCAAAGAATAGTGGGTCGCTCTGGAAACGGCAGGTTTCGGAACCATGCTTGACGCTCCCAGCAAGGCGCCAGCATATACCGCTCGTCCGCGAGTTTCCGAAACTTGCCGTTTCCTCTGCCTGCATGCCAGATGCGAGTTTTCTTCATTCATACGCTTTCCTCCGCCTTTGATGAAGTAGTATAGTGGGTGAAATGGAGCTGTATAACCACAAAGAAATAGAGCAGAAGTGGCAAGCCGTTTGGGAGAATGAGCGGCTATACCGGACCAAAGACCAGGTGCCAGGGAAGGAGAATTTCTATACGCTGGTCGAGTTCCCGTATCCTTCTGGTGATTTGCACGTGGGACATTGGTCGGCGTTTGCCGTGCCGGATATTTTTGCACGCATGAAGCGTATGCAGGGGTACAACGTCCTCTATCCCATAGGTTTTGACGCGTTTGGCTTGCCGGCGGAAAACGCCGCCATCAAACACGGTGCGGATCCTGCGAAATGGACGCAGGAGAACATCAACCGCATGCGCGGGCAGTTGAAACAGATGGGCAACATGTTCGACTGGGAGCGGGAGGTGTCCGCCTGCGACCCTTCGATGTACCGCTGGACGCAGTGGCTCTTCGTCCAGCTTTTCAAGAAAAACCTTGCATACCGTGGCACTGCAGTTGTGAACTGGGACCCGGTGGACCGGACAGTGCTCGCCAACGAGCAGGTGCTTCCGGACGGCACCGCGGAGCGAAGCGGCGCGCAGGTCGAGAAGCGCGAACTCGCGCAATGGTTCCTGAAGATTACCGAATACGCTGACCGCCTGATCGATGACTTAGACGCACTGGACTGGCCGGAACCAATCAAGGTGGCGCAGAAGAACTGGATCGGACGTTCAGAGGGCGCAGAAATTGACTTTGAAATCAAAAATCAAAAATCAAAAATCAAAATATTTACTACACGCCCCGACACAATTCTAGGAGCAACGTACCTAGTGCTCGCGCCCGAACACTCACTCGTTCACGAACTGCTAGATACTACGGTTAACCGTAGTGAAGTACTTCAATATATTGAAATAGCAGAAAAGAAGAGCGAAATGGAGCGCATCGCTGAAGGGAAGAAAAAGACCGGCGTCGAACTTAAAGGAGTAAAAGCAATTAATCCTGCAACGAAAGAAGAGATACCGATATATGTTGCCGACTATGTGCTCATGGGCTACGGCACCGGCGCCATTATGGCCGTGCCGGCGCATGACGAGCGCGACCGCGAGTTCGCAGAGGAGTTCGGGCTAGCAATAGAAGACCATGGTCTCGTCGATACCCGCGAAATAGTGAAAAAAGTCGGCGGAAAGATGACGAAGACGTACCGCCAGCGCGACTGGCTCATCTCGAGACAGCGCTACTGGGGCACGCCGATCCCAATCGTCTATGATCCGGAAGGTAATGCGCATGCAGTTCCCGATGAACATTTGCCGTGGCTTCTGCCCTCGGACGTTGACTTCAAACCGACCGGTGATGCGCCGCTTGCGCGTTCAAAAGAACTGAAGGAGCGGACGGAGAAAATCTTCGGTAAAGGATGGACGCCGGAAGTGGACACGATGGACACCTTCATGGACTCGTCGTGGTATTTCCTGCGCTACCTCGACCCGAAAAACGAAAAAGAGTTCTGCTCCAAGAAGCTACAGAAGGTTTGGATGCCGGTAGATCGCTACTCAGGCGGCGCAGAGCATACGACCATGCACATCCTCTATTCACGCTTCTTTATCAAGGCGCTCTACGACCTAGGCCTTGTAACAGAGAACGAGCCGTACAGAATGCGCATGAACCGCGGGCTTATCCTCGCCGAAGACGGCAGGAAGATGAGCAAGCGGTGGGGGAATACCGTGAACCCGGACGAGCAAGTGGCGCGTGTTGGTGCGGACGCGGTAAAGACGTACCTTGCGTTCATCGGCCCTTACAACGAAGTCGGCTCATACCCATGGAACACGAACGGCTTGGCGGGCGTGCGACGGTTTCTCGAACGGGCGTGGGTGTTGGGAGAAACACTCTCTGAAGACGCACCGTCGCCGGCGCTTGAGCAGAAGCTTCACGCGACCATCAAGAAGGTAGCGGATGATATCGAATCCATGAAATTCAACACATCGGTATCTGCGCTGATGATTCTCTCGAACGAATTGCAGACCATAGGAGCGGTACCACGGAGCGTGTATGAGACGTTCCTCAAACTCTTAGCACCGTTCGCGCCACACCTTGCCGAAGAGTTGTGGCGGGAAGTGCTCGGACACCCGACTTCCATCCATCTTGAGCCGTGGCCCGAATATGACGCCGGAAAGGCGGCTTCCGAGACAGTGGAAATTGCCGTACAGGTCTCTGGAAAGACCCGTGGCACGGTCACCGTGCCGCGGGAGAGTAGCGAAGACGCAGTTGTCCGTGCAGTAAAAGATGACCTGAAGATGTCAAAATACCTAGATTTTGAGCCACAAAAAATAATTCACGTCCCGGACCGTATCATCAACTTCGTCAGGTAAGGGAAGCTGTGCACTGTGGAAAACGGGTCTGTTGACGCTCATATCATTTTATGATATAAGGAATAAAGCAAAAACCGCACAGAGAGGCATTATCCAACCTAGACGAGTGAGCACGATGACAAAACTAGCATTCAAACCAAAATCAATAACCAAGCGCCTCATGCAGGACCTTCCCGAGCGTTCTCGCGACGTCGTCATATCGCGCTATGCACTCGCCGGGCAGTCGAAGCCGGAAACACTCGACGCCATCGGCAAGCGCTACGGCATAACCCGCGAACGCGTCCGCCAGATTGAGAACCACGCCATTAAACTCATCCAGGAATCGGAAGCGCTCTTGGGCGTTGCGGAATCACTCAACGCTTTGGAGAATGCCATTCGCGATCTGGGCGGGGTATTGACCGAAGACACCATACTCAATACGCTTGCGCATGACGACGAGTCCAAAAACCACCTGCACTTCCTCCTGGTTGTCGGTGAACCGTTCACGCACGCGAAGGATGACAAAGATTTCATGAAGCGCTGGTACGTGGACGAGAGCGTCGCCAAGGCGGTTGAGAACGCGCTCAAGCAGGTGCACCAGAAGGTTCGCCCGTCGGACGTGTTGTCGGAAGACGAGCTGGTCGAGCATGTGAAAGGGTGCCTGGACCGCGTGAGTGCCAAGTACCGCGAGCATGACACCATCCTCCGATGGCTTGAACTCTCACAGTGTCTGGTCAGAAACCCGCTCGGCGAGTGGGGACGCGCTTCGGCGCCGGGTATCACGGTAAAGAACGTGCGCGACTACGCGTACCTGGCGATGAAGCGGCACGGTTCACCGATGCATTTCCGCGAAATCGCGAAATCAATACGCGAGATTTTCGGGAAGAAGGCGCATGAAGCAACCACCCACAACGAACTCATCAAGGACGCGCGATTCGTCTTGGTCGGTCGCGGTATGTACGCGCTTGCTTCATGGGGATACGAGCCGGGCACGGTTGCTGACGTCATAGAGCGGGTGCTTCGTGAGAAGGAGCCACTCTCGAAAGAACAGATTTTGAAAGAAGTGCGCAAGCATAAGTTCGTGAAGGACAACACGGTTATGGTGAATCTTCAGAACGTGATGCGGTTTACGAAAGGAAACGGCGGGAAATATTCACTGAAACGATAGGACTGTCGCTCTTACGCCGGGGTATACGCCCCGGCGTTTTTCTTTTCCAGAATGCTATAGTTGGAACCATGAGAAGCCGCATGTTCTGGCGCCTCGTGTTCGTCTCGGTACTCCTTCTGGTGCCGCTTAGCATCTTTATCGCGCCCGGCGCGGTCGCGGCGGTTTTTAGTGCCGTTGTCTTTGCCGCACCCGTGTGGGTGCCGTTCACGCTCGCCATGCTTCTTGCACCGCTCTGGCTTACGTACGTTCGTTCGCTCTACGTGTTCCAGGTCCCATACACCACACTTGAGCTGAAACCTGGCGAAAACACGCCGAAGTCAGCACAAGCGATGGAGCTCGTCTTCTATTCACTCCATCATCGCGCGAACATCCCACGCGCGCGCGAACTTCTGTTTGGGGAAATCCGTTTGCCGTGGAGTTTTGAGATAGCGGCGACCAATGGCACGGTGCGTTTCTTCATGCGTATCCCCAAGAGCCACCGGCGCGCGGTTGAACTGCGCCTCAGCGCCGAGTATCGCGACCTTGATATCGACGAGGTGCGCGACCACGCGCGCCTCATGCGTTTCGACCCGGTGTCCATGAAGCTCGTCGCGCGGGAGTACGCGCTCGCGAAGCCCGACCCATATCCCTTAAAGACCTACGTCGCGTACGAATCGGAAGCGAAGCCGCGCGACCCGTTCCAGGAGATTTTGGAACGCCTCGTCGCGTTCGGCAAGGGCGAGCATTGCGTCATTTCATTCATCGTGCGGCCACACCACCGCGAACGCAAACATATCTGGAGCCGGGTTATGGATACGCTTCACACCGACGCGCATGAAGAGATCGCGAAAATTCTCGGCTCTGAACGCGAACTCGAGGCGCTTCCCGAAGGGAAACAGCGGCTTATTCGCGAGATAGAAACCGCGCTCAAGAAGCCATCGTTCGACTGCGGCATCCGCGCCGTCTATTTCGCCAAGCACGGCACGTTCAATGAAGAGCGCGCCGGGATGCTTGACACATTCCTTGATCCATTTGCTGACGCGACGCTCAATGCGTTTGAAGCTCGGAATCCGAAGCCCCGAGTCGGCTGGCCGCTTTCGGACCTCTTTGCGGCCGTTCCGTGGCTCGCCGACATGTACCAGCACAACCTGTTCCGTCGTCGCGCGTACTTCGCGCCACCCTACCGTGGCGAACCATTTATCTTGAATACCGCCGAGCTTGCTACCGTGTACCACCTGCCGCATATCACGCGCGCGAGCCCCCTCTCACGCGGCACAGGCAAGCGGCTTGAACCGCCCGAGAACCTTCCGCTCGCCGCCGCCTGATCGATTCGTATGCCCGCTTATGTACTACGGATACTTGTGCGCCACTGGAAACCGTTGAGTATCGCCGCGGTGGTGTTGGTGCTGGTTTTCCATGCCGGTTTCGTAAAGCCGCCGCTTGATTTCCCTCAAGGCGGGCACGCAGTCATTGAGGAAGGGATGACCGTGTCAGATGCCGCGCGGCTCTTGGAAGAAAAGCGCATCATACGCTCATCCTCGTTCTTTGCGTGGCTCGTCGGCACCTTCGCTGATAGCGGTGGTGTCAGAAGCGGCACGTATTCCTTCGAGAAGCCCGCCACTGTGTACCGTGTTGCAGAGCGTCTCACGCGCGGCGAGTTTGGCGCGGCGCTTGTGCGCGTTACGTTTCCCGAAGGTACTACCGTCCGTGAGATGGCAGATATCCTTGAGATGACCCTCCCTGGGTTCGATAGCGAATCTTTCGAAACACGTGCCAAGGAGCACGAAGGGTACCTTTTTCCCGACACCTACCTCTTCGCACCGGGCATATCGCCGGATGCAGTCATCGCGACGCTTCGCGAAACGTTTGACGAGAAGGTTGTTGCGATTGAAGAAGAAATCGCGCGGTTCGGCAAGCCGCTCGATGATGTCGTCATTATGGCATCCTTGCTGGAAAAGGAAGCGCGGCTGTACGGAACGCGACGCATCGTCGCTGGTATCCTGTGGGACCGCTTGGATCTCGGTATAGCGCTTCAAACGGATGCGGTATTCGGCTACATTCTCGGTACCACGACATTTAGCCCCACTTTCGACCAGCTTGAAATCGACTCGCCGTACAACACGTATCAGCATACGGGCCTGCCGCCAGGCCCGATCGCAAACCCAGGCATTGAGGCGCTTCGCGCAGCCGTGAATCCCGAAAAGACGCCGTACCTCTACTACCTGACCGGCGCGGACGGCACCATGCACTACGCCGAAACGTTTGAAGAGCATGTAGCAAACAGGCGCTTCCTCCGCTAGAGTAAAAGTATGAAGACAGTATTCGTTGGCCTTTCTGGCGGCGTCGATTCTGCCGTGTCCGCCCTCCTTCTCAAAAGAGAAGGATACCGCGTCGTGGGTGCGTTTATAAAAGTGTGGGAACCGGATTTCCTTCCATGCACCTCTCTGGAAGACCGGCTTTCAGCGATGCGCGTCGCGGCGCATTTGGAAATCCCTTTTGTTTCGTATGACCTTGCAGAAGAATACAAAAAAAGTGTCGTCGATTATTTTATAGGAGAATATAAAGCAGGGCGCACGCCGAATCCCGATGTCATGTGCAACCGCACCATAAAGTTCGGCGCGTTTTGGGAGCGTGCCCGTGCCGACGGAGCAGATTTTATTGCAACCGGCCATTATGCCCAACGAATAAAAAATAGTGATTTCGTAAATCACTATAACCCCCACCTGATAGAAAATAGTGATTTACGAAATCACTATAGGTTGTATAGGGGGGTGGATGAGACGAAGGACCAAAGTTACTTTCTCTGGACACTAACGCAGGATGATCTTTCACACGCGCTCTTTCCGATAGGCGGGGTGAAAAAATCAGCAGTCCGGCGCATTGCCTCAAAAGCGGGGCTGCCAAACGCTGGTAGAAAAGATTCGCAGGGTCTGTGTTTCCTTGGTCACGTGGACATGCGGGAGTTTTTGAAACACTATCTTCCTGTAAAGCGCGGTTCCATATATGGAACCGGCGGGGAGAAGCTAGGAGCGCACGATGGGGTTGCTTTTTACACCATAGGACAGCGGGTCTCTCTTTCTACAGGGGAAAAAATGTACGTCGTCGGAAAAGATGTGAAGAA
>JBHHWQ010000024.1:0-7788 GCA_046756605.1 Minisyncoccia bacterium
CGCGCTGGTTTTGAACCTCGAGGAAGACGTGATCAAAGCCGTCATTTTGGGCGACGCGAGCCGTGTCGCCGAAGGGATGGTGGTGAGAAAAACCGGCGAGCTTCTGTCGATACCGGTGGGCGACACGTTTCTGGGGCGCATCGTGAACGCCCTTGGCGAGCCGGTTGACGGCAAAGGCCCCATCAAATCGTCTGCACGGAACCCAATCGAACGGGAAGCATACGGCGTCATCGACCGCGCGCCGGTCGATACGCCGCTCCACACCGGCATTAAGGCCATCGACACCTTGATTCCTATCGGCCGTGGTCAGCGCGAGCTCATCATCGGTGATCGAGCTACCGGCAAGACCACTGTGGCCATCGACACCATCCTGAACCAGCGTAACGAACCGGAAGAGACCAGGCCGGTGTGTATCTACGTGGCGATCGGACAGAAAGAATCAAAGACCGCGCAGATCGTCCAACTCCTGTCAAACCACGGCGCACTTGAGTACACCATCGTGGTTGATGCGTCAGCGTCAGCGCCGGCCGCCTACCAGTTCCTCGCGCCATACGCCGCCTCGGCACTTGGCGAATACTTTATGGACAAAGGCCGGGACGTCCTCGTCGTGTACGACGACCTTTCCAAGCAAGCCGTCGCGTATCGCGAACTGTCGCTCTTACTCCGACGTCCGCCCGGCCGCGAGGCCTACCCGGGCGACATTTTCTACCTTCACTCGCGGCTTCTGGAGCGCGCCGCAAAACTGTCCGAGGAAAAGGGCGGCGGTTCCATGACCGCACTTCCCATCGTAGAGACGCAGGAAGGAGATGTAACGGCCTATATCCCGACAAACGTTATCTCCATCACCGACGGGCAGATGTTCCTAGAGGCGGACCTTTTCAACAAAGGCACGCGGCCGGCCATCAACGTGGGCATATCGGTTTCGCGCGTTGGAAGTGCGGCGCAGACGAAAGCTATGAAGAAAGTCGCCGGTCGTATCAAGCTCGATCTCGCGCAATTTCGCGAACTTGAGGCGTTCATGCAATTTGCCTCCGACTTGGACGAGAAGACGAGAAAACAGATTGATTCCGGAGAGCGGCTCTCGGCGACCTTGAACCAGCCCAAGAATGCCCCCATCCCGTTCGAGCGGCAGGTCGTCGTCATCTTCGCCGCGACCAATGGATACTTAGACGCATATCCAGCCGCGCGCGTTGAGGAGATGGAAAAGAAGCTCCTTTCGTTCATGGACCGCGAACATGCCGGCATTCTCGAGGCCATTCGTACCGAGAAAGCGATTTCCGAAGAGACCGAAACCGCACTCCGGAGCGCGCTCGCGTCATTCGGGGAGTCCCACGAGTGAGTAACCGCAAGTCATTTTACAGAAATCAAGTATGGCGTTGAAAGATATCAAAGGGAAAATCGCATCCGTGAAGCGGACACGCCAGGTAACGCGGGCGATGGAAGCGGTGTCGGCGGTCAAGATGCGAAAGAGTCAGGTCCGCGCACTTACCAACCGGCCATACGCGCACGCGGCGCTCTCCATTCTCTCGCGTCTCGCGCCATCCCTAGAACAGGTCGCGCATCCGCTCACGGAAAAGCGTCCCGAGAGGAATGCGGCGCTGGTCGTCATCACGTCCGACAAAGGGCTCGCCGGTGTCCTCAATAGCGCGGTTTTGAAAGAAGCAAAGCGGCGAATTACAGACCTCAAAGTGCCCAAGGACGGTATCCATGTGTACGCGTTCGGCCGGAAGGCCTGCGAGCATTTTGCACGCCAGGGCTTCGATGTTGTGGAACGGCGCGAAAATGTTTCCGACGACGTGTCTGTCAGCGATCTCGCCGCACTCTCGCATGCAGTTGTTGGCGGGTTCATGGATGGAACGTATGACCGCGCCGATATCGTCTACACCAGCTTTCGGTCGACTTTCGAGCAGGAAGCCGTATCACGCCGGGTACTCCCGCTTTCCATGGGTGCCATTGGCGACATTGTCGCGGGCATCACGCCGGAGAAGGGTGTATTTTCCGACGAGCGGGAAGCCGCACCGCCGAGCTTTTATACAGCGGAGCCGGCACCGGAGGAGGTGCTCGACACACTCCTGCCGCGCCTCGTGAATGTTGTCTTCTTCCACGCGCTCCTCGAGTCGAAAGCGTCCGAACACTCGGCGCGCATGATTGCCATGAAAAACGCGAGCGACAAGAGCGAGGAGCTCACCCGCTCGCTCACCCGTACGTTCAACAAGGTGCGGCAGGCAATGATTACCCGCGAGGTGTCGGAAATCGTCGGCGGCATCGAGGCCATGGCCACCGATTAACACAACACTTATAATTCACGAGCATATGAAAGGAACCATCACGCAGATCATCGGCCCCATCATCGACGTCAGGTTTGACGGCCAGCTTCCGGCCATCCGGAATGCGCTCACGTATAAAGATACGGAGCGGAAAATTGTGTTTGAGGTCGCTCAGCACCTCGGCGTCTCCCGCGTGCGGGCTATCGCGCTCCAGGACACGGCGGGTCTCACACGCGGCGCGGAAGTGGCCGACTCGGGCGCGCCGGTGTCCGTGCCGGTCGGTGAGAAAGCGCTCGGGCGGCTCTTTAATGTGCTTGGCGACACCATCGACGGCAAGGGTTCGGTGGATGCGGACGTGCCGCGCCTGCCCATCCACCAGGACGCGCCAAAGTTTTCCGACCAGAAGACCAAGGCCGAGGTGTTCGAGACGGGACTCAAAGCCATCGACCTTCTCGCACCGTTCATCAAGGGCGGCAAGGTAGGGCTCTTCGGCGGCGCAGGCGTGGGGAAGACCGTCCTCATGCAGGAGCTCATCCACAATGTCGCCTCGGAACATGGCGGCTACTCGGTATTTGCGGGTGTCGGCGAGCGGGTGCGTGAAGGCAACGACCTCTATCACGAGATGACCGACAGCGGCGTCATCGACAAACTCGCAATGTGTTTCGGACAGATGAACGAGGTGCCGGGTGCCCGTGCCCGCATCGCACTCACGGGGCTCACCATGGCGGAATACTTCCGCGACCGGATGGGTAAAGATGTGCTTTTCTTCATGGACAACGTGTTCCGGTTTGTACAGGCCGGGAGTGAGGTGTCGTCTTTGCTGGGACGCGTGCCCTCGGCAGTTGGTTACCAACCAACCTTGGCTGAGGAGATGGGGCAGCTGCAGGAGCGCATCGCTTCGACCACCAAGGGCTCAATTACTTCCGTACAAGCAATCTACGTTCCGGCGGACGACCTGACTGACCCGGCGCCGGCGACCACGTTTAGCCACCTCGACTCGACCATCGTGCTTTCGCGCGAACTTGCCTCCCTGGGCATTTATCCGGCCATTGACCCGTTGGATTCCGGCTCAAGCGCGCTTGACCCGGACATCGTGGGCGAGGAACATTACCGTGTGGCGCACGAGGTGAAGCAGATACTCCAGCGGTACAAAGACCTGCAGGACATCATCGCTATCCTCGGTATCGAGGAGCTCTCCGAAGAGGACAAGCAGGCGGTCTATCGCGCGCGCAAGATACAGAAGTTCCTCTCACAACCAACGCACGTCGCGGAGATATTCACCGGTATGAAAGGTGAATACGTCCCAATCGAGGAAACCGTGAAGGGCTTCGCTGAAATCATTGCCGGAAAGCACGACGATAAGGACGAGGAGTCCTTCTACATGAAGGGCGCATTGAACCTGTAACATGGCCCTACCTGCATAGAGAACTGTATGCATGTTGTTATCGCGCAGGTCCACGAGAATCTCTTTGACGGCGAGGCGGAATCGCTGACGCTTCCGACCGCCGACGGTGAAATAACGGTGCTTGCGCATCACGAGCCCCTTGTCGCGACGCTCAAGGAGGGGGTCGTCATCGTCCGAACGAAGGAAGGTGCGCAGGAGTTTACCATCGAGGGCGGCGTGCTCGAGGTCGGCAACAGCCGGGCAACTGTACTATTGTAAGATGTGTTTATGGTGCTCATCGTACCGCTTTCGTTCCTGTACCTGCGCCTCATCCTTTCAATCATGTTCATCGACAGCGGCCGCAGGCATCTTTTAAATCCTGTTGGGCGCGCGAAAAGCATAGGACTCCCCGTGTGGTTTACGATCGCACTCGGCGCGGTGGAGGTATCCGGCGGTGTGCTGATTCTCTCGGGGTGGTACACGCAAACAGCCGCGTTCTTCCTTTCCGGTGTGATGGTCGGCGCCATCTACTTCAAGCTTTTTATATGGAAAACCGGCATCTACGGGAAGCCGGCGGGTGGTTGGTACTATGATGCGCTCCTTTTGGGCGGAGTCGGCGTGCTGTTTGCGCTCGGCGCCGGCGACTATTCACTTGACACGCTCTTGTCTTAAACTTCAACCAAGCGTGGGAAGCCACTCAAGAATCGCCTCGGCTGTTTTTCTCCAGTGTACGCCGATAAGGAGGCCCGGGTGAGTTGCTCCTTTTATCTCTATCGCGTCCGTGCCGTAGTAGGCGGCCTGTTGGCGCATCTTTTCGATGCCGATGCCAAAGGGGAGCGAGGTGCCGTTCTCCGCGCCGACGCAGAGTATCGATGTGCCAGCGAGTGACTCTTTCGGTACAGAAATGCCGCGCTTCCGTTCGCTCCGGGCGACGCCGGATTCGACACCGAGCATAAGCTTCATCATGAACATACGCATTGGTGGGATGTCCGGAAGCGCGGCCATAGCGCGGAGAGGATTTTTCGGCATTCCGGCATCGGTGGGGCGGTACGCGCTCGGGTATGTCTTCTCTTCGCCCGAACCTTGTACTTCAGCGGCTGGACTCGCGTCGAGCGCCGCGATACCGGCTGTTGGGTGTTGAGCTCCGTACATAAGCCCTACTAACCCGCCCATAGAGTGGCCGATAATGACGGGCCGATTAATGTCGAGCCCGGTAACGGCAGTTCGCACATCGTCCACATAGTCCTGCATCGTGGCGCCTTCGACCGTGCCGCCGCTCTTTCCGTGACCGCGAAGATCCAGAGCATGGCACGCGTAGCCGCGCTGAGCCAGGAAGGGGAGATAGAACCGGAAAGCCCACGCGCCTCCCCAGGACATATGCACAAACACCAGGTGCGCTTTCGCTTTTCCGCGGGGAACCACGCTGGTTACCGCGATAGGAAGCGCGCCGAACATCTTGACGGTTTTCATATCGTATCAGTATATCAACATAAAAAATGTTATTGACAGTGGTGCTATACTGGAAAGGTATATCAATATTCATTCTTACGCATATGACGACACTATTCCTTATCGTCCAGGTTGTTCTCGGGTTTATCTACCTCATGGCGGGTGCCATGAAGACATTTATGCAGGGCAAGGCGCGCTCAATGATGCCGGCACTTGCCGGCTACCCAAAGCCGTTCATTACCTTCATCGGACTCTCGGAGATGGCAGGTGCCCTGGGGCTTACGCTTCCTGTATGGCTGAACACCGCACCTGTTTTGACTCCGCTCGCCGCGCTTGGCCTTGCGGTCATCATGCTCGGCGCGATATTCGCACACCTAAAGCGACGCGAGATGCCCCAGCTTATGATGGCGGCTGTTTTCCTCGCAGGTCTCATCTACATCATCTCAGTTACGCTTTAAACTGCCTTTTCGGTACCGAAGTCGTTGCGGATGAGCGTCTGCATGTCCTTAAAGTTGTGGATGCAGGCGTTGCATATATCTCGCGCTTCTACTTGGAAAAATACGTACATGAGGCGGATGATTTCAGAATGCGTAACGATGAGGAGCGTTTCTTTCCCCGTATGCCGTTCCCTCATATAGCCAAGGAATGACCGAATCCGCTTCCGCACGTCGTCTGATGATTCGCCGCCAAACGGCCGAAAATCGTATTCGAGCCCGAACGGGTCGATGCCGTGTTGTTTTTTGATGTCTGAAAAGCGTATACCGGCAAGTGTTCCCACGTCGCGCTCCTTTAACTCGTCGCGATAGGCGATAGGGAGGTTGAAATACCGATTGATGATTTCGGCGGTCTGTTTTGTTCTCAAGAGTGGGGAGCTGTAGAACGCAGTCGGACGATATGCCTCGAGTTTTCGTTCGAGTTCGTGCGCCTGCTTGATGCCGGTTTCATTGAGCGGCGCGTCAATGGCAGAGCCCATTGCGCGCCCTTCTTTGTTATAGTCGGTCTCGCCGTGGCGGATAGTGAGAAATATCATCGTATATTAAATATAACCACTTTCTATTAAATATAACCACTTTCTGGGCCGCACTCGCACTTCCGGCAAAAACGTTCACGGCACGGGCACTGGCTGCAATAGCAGGTGCATCGGCATGATTTTTGCGTCATCTCTGCCGTGTACTCCGTCGCGCCATATTCATGCCCGACTTCAATACGCGCCATCGCACATAGTATAACGCGTCCGGTATTGTTTCCGATAGGGTAGTATATAGGCATGTACAATCCGCAAAATCTTCATGAGTGCGAACTGGAGCGCATGCGAAATCCTCGCCACGCAATAGATGCGCTCATGACGCTTATCGGCGGTATTGCATCCGTGTCAAGCGTGCCGCAGGCGGTAAAGATATGGCAGACGGGTGACATTACCGGTATCTCCCTGACGACATACCTCGTCTCGTTTTCGGCGGTCGTGGCGTGGTTCCTATATGGTCTTTACATAAAAAACAAGCCGCTTACCATCACGAGCGGCCTGTCGGTCCTCGTACTCGGCACCGTGGTGGTCCAGATGTTCGTGTACTGATGTTCCGCCTCGCGGCGGCAAAAGACGCTTTGAGCACGGTTAATCCTTCGGTCCCAATAGTGAGTGCCGTGATGATTTAGGTGGCGCGGTAACGGCCAGGCGACAAGTTGGCAGAAGCGATGAAATTGGCTAGAATAGCCGAGTATTCCGCGGTATGAATTGTCGCGGAATAGTTGAAAACATAATATTCCGCGGTAGCTCAATGGTAGAGCAACTCGCTGTTAACGAGTAGGTTACTGGTTCGAATCCAGTCCGCGGAGCCCGAAAGAGACAAGTTTTATTTGGGCTACTTTGTACGACCAAGTTCGAACCTTCTTTCAGTCGCAACGCGACTGACTTTCCGCCAGAGGCGGACAGGCGCACGCGCCGAGCGCGTGGTGGCTTTGTACTAAATCGTACGCTCGGATTGCGTGGTAACGCTAACTTATGCCACCAGCGCCTCGTACCTCGGCGCTCCGCCCTCCAGAAAAATCCTTTGCAGTGTTCATTTTTCTTTTTTGGCGAGGGATACTTTTTTGGATATGGAAAAGGATTTTTCTGGAGTGGTCTTCATAACTATTACATTATACTATAATATTTATGTATAATGTAATAGTTGCTATACTTGTGCAATGCACAAGGAATCAGCAAAGCTGGGTAAAAACTTGAAGCGTATTCGCACCGAAAAAGGGATTACTCAGGGCGATATTGTACGTTCCCTCGGCGTTAGCCGAAGCTTTGTTAGTAATATCGAAAATGGAAAGACGAATCCGACACTCTCGACTATTGCTAAGCTGGCAAGTGCACTTGGCGTCACAACAGACGAGCTTTTGAAATAATCATGGCAAAATCTTCAAATTCAAATTTTCATAGAGCGGCTCAAGCAAAAAATGATGAGTTTTATACTCAGCTTATTGATATTGAGAAAGAGATAAAACACTACAAAGATCAATTTCGTAATAAAGTAGTGTACTGCAACTGTGATGATCCATTTGAGAGCAACTTCTTTAAGTACTTTGCTGCCAATTTCAAAGCACTCGAATTAAAAAGACTTATTGCAACTAGCTATAAGCCATCTCCAGTTGCAAATACACAACTTGGATTATTTGGTGATGATAAAACATTAGCACCAAAAA
>JBHHWQ010000025.1:0-7574 GCA_046756605.1 Minisyncoccia bacterium
TCTGAACCCAGCTCGCGTACCACTTTAATTGGCGAACAGCCAAACCCTTGGGACCTTCTCCAGCCCCGGGATGTGGTGAGCCGACATCGAGGTGCCGAACACCGCCGTCGCTATGGACGCTTGGGCGGTACCAGCCTGTTCAATATCTTTCGACGCACCCTCGAATGTAATGGTGCGAAGACATTAGACTATATCATCACCCGACATCACTTTTCCTTGGAGAAAAAGTGGTGTAGGGGTCGGCGTATTAGCGTGCCGCGCTGTCGCGCTGGCACACTCCGCGCACAGAGAGTGCGCAAGTCGTTACGGGGTCAAAGAGGTTGTGTGCTTCCGGTACTCCGGAAGCAGTTTATAAGCAAACTCAGGGAGCAATAAATGCCCAATGAGCTTGTGCAACTTTTTGGTTTCCGCGACTGAAAAATACAGCGTGAACCCTTTTGCTTTTTTGTCATAGACGCGCGCTCTGATACCAAAGTTCTTTAGTATCGCGTGCTGTGCTATGCTCGCTTCTTTTTTTGATACACGGCCGAGATAGAGATAACTATTCCTGTCTCGTGCGTAGTAGTATCCATCGTCCATATACCACACAGCAAGTGCAAGTGGTTCAGTGAGTATCTTTTCGAGTGTTTCGGGGATTTCTTTTTTCCCGTCTCGATAGAATATCCTGTGCCACGCACCGAGTGCTGGAGATGCATTTGATTGCCATCTCCAGTATGCATACGTGCGCCCTGTTTTTGGGTGTACACGTGTGATATAGGTCGGCTTGCCTTGGAAGAGCCGCGGAAATACCTCCGCCTTCCAAAACAAGTACTGCTTTTGCTTTTCAGAATGTTCAAGGCGTAATCGTGCGTTTTTTCCCCCTGTTTTTTGGAGAAACGCATCGCCCAAAACGGTGCCGATCAGCACTGCAGTTTGCTTTTTAGTTAATCTCATATTTTGTTTGTAGATTAACAACCTCTCGACTTCCCACGGTATTACCAGTACTCAAAACCCATTTCTAGGAAGACCGGTACTGGCTCCACCGTTATAAGCCGCTATTACCACGTTCCTGATTCAACGTGGCCCGAACAGTATTGTTTGAATACTGTTCGACTTTCCTTCAATTGCTCGAAGGGAGGACAACAAGACTCTTATTTCAGAGTCCATCCCCAGGGTAACTTTTATCCGTTGATCGTTGGCCGCATCTAAGGCGGACCAGCGGCTCACTATGCTCTGCTTTCGCATCTGCTTGACACTTACGTCTCGCAGTCAAGCCAGCTTGTGCCATTACACGACCGGCACGGTTTCCATTCGCGCCTAGCTGACCTTTGTAGGCTCCTCCGTTACTTTTTAGGCATTTTTGTTACTCATATTTCAGACACCCGATGTCTGAAATGGTGGGTGTGGTCATTTCTGCCACACTCTTCTTGTCGCCAAGAAGATCGGACCATATCTTTCCCGACATATTGCCGGAATTTGGCGTGTGGTCTCTACGGGTAGCCGCAATGATTAGTCATGGCGGCTTTCCCTCGGAATTGTCTTTGATTGTCAAAGAGTTTTTCCGATATCAGCCAATACTCGTTACTCGCATGAGTAACGCCCCCTATATATTTATTTATCTTTGGATTACTCCAACGAGGCGCCATAGTTTCAGGACACAAATATAGTATGTCCTGAAGGATAGCGCCCCACTAAAACTGCCTGCCATACACTGTCTCCTCTGTGTTATCAGAAGGTTAGGAACTGCAATACACAAGAGTGGTATTTCACTGACGAGTCCATACCAGCCGAAACCGATACTTCAACCTCTCCCACCTATGCTACGCATGTGCGCCACAGTCCCAATATAAAGCTGCAGTAAAGCTCCTGGGGTCTTTTCGTCTAACCATAGGTAACCGGCATCTTTACCGGTATTGTATTTTCACCGAGCAAGTCCTCGAGACAGTTCCCCAGTCGTTACGCCATTCGTGCACGTCTGAACTTACCAGACAAGGAATTACGCTACCTTAGGACGATTATAGTTATCGCCGACATTGACCAGGGCTTATACAAGTCAGCATCGTGCACCATTTCTCCGATTCATTTCCTTCTCGATTGCACACTGTTACGTAACAGTGTAATCGGGGAAATGGTGCACGACACCACCCGTATTTAACCTTCTGGCATTGGTCAGGCGTCACCCCCTATACATCCTCTCAAGAGTTCGCAGGGAGCTGTGTTTTTGATAAACAGTCGCCAGGGAGTCTTTCGCTGCGTCCAGCCCCAAATCTGGGGCTGGAAGGCCTTATCCCGAAGTTACGGCCGCTTTTTTGCCGAGTTCCTTGAGGACCTCTCACTCGTTCGCCTTGGTCTTCTCGACCTGATCACCTGTGTTGGTTTGCGGTACGGATTCGGACAGTTAGAGCTTAGAAGCTTTTCTCGGAAGCGCGCTCCACACTCTTTCCCCTTGCGAACAAGGAAATCGCCGCTCCGCTCGGAATAGCGCCACCCGGATTTTCCTGAAGTGGCTTCCTCACGGCACGGACGCAAATCCGATAATGCGCAGTGTGTACAGCACTCCGTCCCTCCATCGCACTGTCCGGAAGTTACGGAATATTAACCGTATGTCCATCGGTTGCGGCTTTCGCCATCACCTTAGGCCCGACTAACCCGCGGCTGATCGTCAGTGCCGCGGAAACCTTGATCTTTCGGCGTGTGGGGTTCTCGCCCACATTGCGGTTACTTGTGCCGGCATTCTCACTTCCAAACGCTTCACCGTGGGTCACCCCTTCGGCTTCATCGCGGATTGGAACGCTCTCCTACCACTCCATGATGACGAATCATCATGAAATCCTCAGTTTCGGTACCATGCTTAGCCCCGATTATCTACGGCGCAGAAACTCTCGATGAGTGAGCTGTTACGCTTTCTTTGAAGGGTGGCTGCTTCTAAGCCAACCTCCTCACTGTCACAGAGTTTCCACCTCCTTAAGATGCACTCAGCACGGATTTAGGGACCTTAACTTGAGATCTAGGCTCTTCCCTTCTCGACCACTGGAGCTTCGCCCCCAGAGTCTAACTGCCTGGCAATTGACGTGGCGGTATTCGGAGTTTGATAGGAATGACGAGGTTTCCCCCTATTCATCCCTGCCAGTGCTCTACCCCCGCACGGTACACCAGACGCCAGCCCAAAAGCTGTTTCGGAGAGAACCAGCTATTACGAGATTCGATTAGCTTTTCACTCCTTACCACAAGTCATCCCAAGGCGTTATACGACCTACGGGTTCGGGCCTCCAGGCATCTTTCGATACCCTTCACCCTGCTCATGGCAAGCTCATCTCGTTTCGGGTCGTATGCATACGACTAACGCGCTGTTCACACTCGCTTTCGCTACGGCTCCGGGGCTCGCCCCCTTAGCCTTATGCCGCATACATACACTCGCCGGCTCATTCTTCAATAGGCACGCCGTCGAGGACATAAAGCCCTCTTCGACTCCTTGTAGATGTATGGTTTCAGGTCTATTTCACCGCCCTCACCGGGCTGCTTTTCACCTTTCCCTCACGGTACTAGTTCACTATCGATCTCTCTAAGTATTTAGCCTTACCGGTTAGTTCCGGCAGATTCACCCAAGCTATTCATGTCTCGGGCTACTCAGGAATCACGACGCGAAAGACGGTTTGATTTCGAGTACGGGACTATTACCCTCTGGGGTCTGGCTTCCCAGCCAGTTCTCCTACCAAACCGTTTGGTAACTTTCTCTCCTTTTACAAGGAGCGTCATGACCCTACAACACCACTACCTACAAAGTAGATAGCGGTTTGGGCTCCTCCCCTTTCGCTCGCCGCTACTGAGGGAATTCCAGAATCCCGGTCTCTGGGTCTCAATGGAAAGACACAGAAACCGAGATTGGTATGTTGGTCTCTTTTCCTCCGGGTACTGAGATGTTTCACTTCCCCGGGTATGCTCCTATGACACACGTCATAGGTCTCTCATAATGAGAGGGGTTTCCCCATTCGGACATCTTCGGATCACCGGTTGCTCATCACCTTCCCGAAGCTTATCGCAGATCGCTACGTCCTTCATCGCCTTAGAGAGTCAAGGCATCCACCATACACCCTTACAGACTCCCAAGAGGAAGTCTGAAAACCACAATACGTAGTTATGTTCTCGGTTTATCCCGTATCAATTCTCCATACGGGGAATTGATACGGGATTATTGTTTTGGTTATTGCGTTGACGTTGTCAAGGTGCGGGTTTTGGAGTGAAACATTAAAAAAGGCCGCATGTTCGCGGCCGCCTGCGAGCAACTGTGAAGATGCCTACGTGCGCCGCGCGTGTGCCTTCAATGCCTTACTCATAAACCGTGCAGGTATCATACCCGAAGAGCGCCTGCGGTGTCAACCCTGCGCGAGCAGGTTGGTGGAAATGGTGTGGAGCGCGCTTCACAAGGTCTGAAAGATGGTGTATATACAAGTCGGAACGGGCGATTCTCCGCCCGTCATATGTATGAAAGGACCGATAAACAACGTGAAAAACGAAGATATGGAACAGATAGAAACGCGCGCCGGCTATGCGGGCGCGGAAGCGAAGAGCGCGGAGCAATACTGGCTCAGCGGGCGCGAACACATTGAGCGCGTACATGCGGAGGGCGGCTGGCAGGAATATGCGGACGGGATACATGAAGAAGAACGTGAGCGGCTGTTTTCAACCCGCTCGACCTGCGTGTGCTGTATGGACGAGCGTGTCGCGTTCGGCAGCGGCGAGACGCTTGACGCGGTGTATGCCGCCGGCTGTGGCATCCTGATAAAAGACGACGTGGAAAAGCGGCAGGCGTTCGTCGCCGCGCTCAAAGAGCGCGGCGTCACGGATGTGTACTCACACGCCGAGTGCGGGGCGGTTGCGCTGTATGCCGAGCAGAAAGGCATCGCGCTTGCCGAAGCGCTCCTGGAAGCGGACACATGGTACCGCGAATTGGCCGACGCGCTCGGCGGCACCTACCATGCGGACCTTGCTGTGTCGCCGGAAGGGCACCACGTCGCACAGACCCTGTACTGGGACGCGACCGGAACGTTTAACCCGGGCAAGGTCCCCGGCATCTTCCCGACGGGATTCGTCGTTACCGAACCCGTGGTCGGCACCGCGCACGCGAAAGAGCATGTCGATGTAGCGCTCGGCATCGCGCTCGGCGAGCATGGGTTCGGTACGCGTTTTTCTGCCGCGCACCCGTTTGAAATTGTTGTAGTCGCACCAAGCGCCGAGGAACTTATGCGAATACAGGCACTGCTGGAGCCATTCGTCGAGCGCCACGGCGGCGCAGTACGGATAGACGGGCTTATCCGCTGAACTGCATCCAGCACGAACGATACAAAAAACAAAACCCCGCAAAAAGTGGGGTTTTGTTTCAAAAGAACACGTGAGTGTTATTTGTAATCCACTTCCGAGCGCATCTTCTCTATCGCGCGTGCCGCCGCGTCCTGTCCGCCAAGCCCGAAGGCCAGGCCGAACGCCAACGAAAGCGCGACGATGACACCGGTGAACAGTGTCTGCACGAAGGCGCTTGCGACCTGCAGTTGGTCTAGCGCGGCAAGAATCGCGAAGATCCAAATCGCCCACTTGGCGACAGAGCCGGCAAAGCCGGAGCCGCGTACATGCGCCGCTTTCGCCGCGCCGCGTACCGTCTTCGCCGCGACCTCCGCGAGTACCGCCGCAACCAGAAGGATGAGAACGGCGACGATGACCTGCGGCAAGTAGCCGAGAACCACTGTCTGCAAGAAGACGTTCACCTGGTTGAGGCGAAGCACGTCGAGTGCCGCGACTAGAAAGACGATGATGAAGAACCATTTCACCAACGCGCCCAGGAACGCACCGGAGTTAAGCTGGAACCCCGCGCGTTCAACCGCGTCGTTAAGACCGGTCGACTTGAGCGCACTGTCTACCTTGAGCGAGCGCACAATCTGTGACACCACGCGGCCAAGTGCCGCGCCAATGAGCCAGCCGAGCACGAAGATGATGAGCGCCACCACTACGTTCGGGATGAATGCGATAACCCCGAGCCAGAGATCCTGGAACGAACGGGTCAAAACATCAGCCCATGTTTCAATAAGCATGTCTATTGCGTCATTAAACTGCTAATGCCAAACGTTTCAGGGATCCTAATTCCCTGTAAAAATGGTACCACCGCGCCGGCAGGTGGGGGTAACTTCTGTGGATATGGTCTGGATAAGGGCGGTATGGACAAAAACGCTTCTTATGAGGGCTCTTTTTCGAGAATAATCCGGTGGTGGAACTCAAAGAGGTCGCGGAGCATCCGGTCGAATGCCTGCCGGCGATTATGGTACTCATCTTCTTCGAGTACCGCGTAGCGGAGCGGCACGGCCGCGAGGGATTCAAGCCGCTTCATCGCTTTAGCAATCTTCGTGTCGTTGGGGTTCCTGCACACAATGAGGAGCTCTACGGAGCTTTTCGGCTCGTCCGCGAGAAGCCCGGCCGCGATAATGGAACGGATGCCGCGGATGCCGCGAAAGGATTCGACAATCTCGCGGTCAGTTGGTGTTGCCGCCGCAGTAAGGAAACGCAAAAGCGGAGCGTAGAGCTCGTCTTGTTCATTCACGCGGTACACGGCGGTGCGCTTGGTCCGCTTCGATATCAAAAGGCCGAATGAAGCGAGAAGTGGGAGCTCTTTCGCAACCATCGCCCGCGTGGAGCCGATGACCGCCGCTACGTCGCTGGCGCTCGCCCACCCACCGCTCTGGCGAACGAAGTAGGTTACAATCTTCGCGCGAAGCGGCTTCTTGAAAAGAAACGCGATGTCGTGGAATATAGTGGGCATGCCAGTATTTGCTATTGTACTCCCCTACCGTCGGCAAAGCAAAAACACCCCCTGCGGGGTGTTTTTGCTTTGAAGCAGCTAGTGAGCTTTTATCACGCAAACTCTACTTTCCCGCCTGCCTCTTCAATCTTCTTCTTGAGTTCCTCTGCCTCTTCCTTCTTCATTCCTTCTTTGAGGACCGTTGGCGCGTCGTCAACAATGTCCTTCGCCTCCTTGAGGCCCAGGGCCAGTGCTTCCTTCACGACCTTGATGACGGCAATCTTCTGGCCGCCAGCGTCCGCAAGCTTCACGTTCACCTCGGACGCGCCCTCGTCGTCGCCGGCGTCGCCGCCTGCGGCAGGGCCTGCAGCGGCGAGGGCGGTCGCCGATACGCCGAATTTCTCTTCGAATACCTTCACTAGCTCGTTGAGCTCAACCACCGACATCGCCTCAATCTCCTCGACAATCTTTTTGAATTTCGCCGGAACCTCAACATCAGCTTTTGGCTCCTCTTTCGGTGTTTCCTCTTTCGGTGCTTCGGCTGGAGCCGCAGCTTCCTCCGAGGCCTCCTTCTCTGGAGCTTCCGTCGCAACCTCCTCTTCTGTCTTCTTCTCTTCTTCAGCCATAATTATGATTTCTGTTTTGCTACCTCACCCAACGCAACTGCGAAGCGTTGGATGGGCGAATTGATAATGTTCACGAACATGCCGCGCAGAATCGGAGCCGGCGGTATTGCCGCGACCGTCTCAACCTCTCCTTTGGAGAGGAAGCGATTCCCTGCGATACCGCCCAGGAACACCAGGCGGTCCTT
>JBHHWQ010000026.1:0-7162 GCA_046756605.1 Minisyncoccia bacterium
GAGGCGCGCCGCACGGTGGAAGAGGCCGGCAAGGCATCCACTTCGTTCCTCCAGCGGAAGCTCCGTATCGGCTACGCGCGCGCGGCGCGCCTCATGGACATCCTTGAGGAAAACGGCATTATCGGACCTGCGGACGGCGCAAAGCCGCGCGAGGTCTTCTCGGCCGCCGAAGACGACGGGCACGACGAGGCAGAAGAAATGGAAGTGGAAGATGAGGATGAAGATGAAACGTAAGGCGTTTCCGGCATCTCCCTCCATCGCTACACTTCTCGTAGGCGCGGGCATTATCGCGACCCTCGCCTACGGCGTATGGGTTGCGCTCCCGTTCATCGAAGGGCCGCGATTGGCGCTTGATGCGCCGGAGCCGACCGGAAGCGGCACCGTCATCATCCGTGGCATAACCGCGCGCGTGTCGAGTGTTTCCGTGAACGGTCTTGTAGTGCCGCTCTCCGACGACGGGACATTCTCGGTAGAGCGCGCGTACCCGGCAGGGTATACTGTGGTCATCGTCGAGGCGGTTGACCGGTTCGGGCGCCGTCGCACAGAGGAACTTACTTTCGTAACCAAAGATAGTGATAATCATGCCAGCAAAGAAGAAAGCATCGACGGCTTCAAAGAAGGAGACGAAGAAAACGACAGTAAAACACACGGCTCCGAAGGCGAAGGATGATGCGTCGGCGGCCATCCGCGACACGATAGACAGCATCAAGACCAAGTTCGGCGACGAAGCCATCATGATGCTCGGGGCGGCCGGGCGCGTGAACGTAGATGCGATCCCCACCGGCTCTATCGGTCTCGACAACGCACTCGGTATCAGCGGCGTGCCGCGCGGCCGCATTATCGAAATTTTTGGCCCTGAATCGTCCGGCAAGACGACGTTGTCTTTGCATATCGTCGCCGAAGCACAAAAGAAGGGCGGTATCTGCGCGTTCGTCGACGCGGAGCATGCACTCGACCCGGAGTACGCCAAGCGCCTCGGTGTAAAGATTGATGACCTTCTGGTGTCCCAACCCGACACCGGCGAACAGTCACTCGACATTGTTGAGTCATTGGTCCGGAGCGGCAAGGTAGACGTCGTGGTTATCGACTCGGTGGCGGCGCTGACCCCCAAAGCGGAAATCGAGGGCGACATGGAGCAGACGCATGTGGGCCGCCAAGCACGGCTCATGTCGCAGGCACTCCGCAAGCTCACCGCCATCGTCGCGAAGTCGAAAACGGTGGTTATTTTCATCAACCAAATCCGCATGCAGATTGGCGTCATGTTCGGCAACCCGGAAACCACACCGGGGGGTAAAGCGCTCAAGTTCTACACCTCTGTCCGCATGGACATCCGCCGCATCGCGCAGATTAAGAAAGGCGAGGAGGTCGTGGGTGGCCGTGTGCGCGTGAAGGTCGTGAAAAACAAGGTCGCGCCGCCGTTCAAACAGACCGAGTTCGACCTCATGTACAACGAGGGCATCAGTAAAGAGGGTGAATTGTTGGCGCTCGGCGAAAAGTTCGGGTTTGTGTCGAAAGCGGGCGCATCGTATTCATACCTGCCTAGAGGAGCAGATGGCGAAGAGCCAGTAAAACTCGGCCGCGGATACGACGCCGCGCGCACATTCCTCCGCGAGAACAAACCAATCGCCAAACAGCTCCTTAAGGAAATCAAGGAAAAGTTCGCAGAAAACTAGAAAGTAGTTTAGTTGGAAAGAAACGCGGCGCTTAAAACCGTGTCGCCTGCCGGTTGTGCACGAGCGCGAAGCCGGAGACGCACAAAAGACAGATGTCCCTAACGGCGAGGATAGCGAACGCGCCGAAAAGAAGCGCGCCGAGCTGTACCGGTACCTCGGTCGTCATCAGCGCGTCTAGGACGTAATTGAAGAGCCCGACTACGGATGTGGATGCGGAGAGTGTGTTTACCGTGATATCCGCAAGCGACACGTGCGCGGCAACATAAAACACGACAAGCGCCATCCCGACGGCGTGCGTCTCTGGCCGCATGAGGAGCCGCGCGGCGTATACAGCATGCACGCGGCGCATAATACGGTTTTTCATCTTGGTTGTGTCCATGGTTGTTATAATTATATATCAATATCTCCAATGACGTTGCGGAGTATCTTCTTTGCGCGGTGCACCCGGGTTTTCACCGCCCCCTCTGTCGTTCCCTCACGCTCTGCTATCTCACGGTACGAAAGCCCGTCGATGAACGCGAGCGTGAGCGTCTGCCGCACGTTGTCCGGCACGAACTCAAACGCCCGCTCGATGATGTCTTTGGCTTCGACCACATCCTTCTGTGATGGTGCCGCGAGCATCTCGTAGTGTTCTGGTGCGAGTGTAGCAGTCCGTTCCCACCCCTTGGCTTTCCGCTGGTAGTGTGTACGCGCCGTGTTCATGAGGACCGTTATCGCCCACGCCCTGAACGTACCGGCGCTCTTCCTGAAGCGCGGCGCGAAGCGGTAGATGCGCACGAACGCGTCCTGCACCACATCTTCGGCTTCATCATGGTCGCGCATGAAATAACGGGCACGCTCAAGAAATACCGGCTGGTAACGCTCGACGAGAACAGAAAATGCGCTCGGGTGTGTTAGTGAGTACGCGAGCAGGTCCTCATCGGAAAGGTTCCCCAAGTCATGAGTGTGCACATGGCCCATACCGGTGAGTATTCCATTCTCAGCACACGTGTCAACCTTTCCAGAGCCAAACATACCTGCTATAGTCCTCCCGTAACAAGAAACTGCGCGCGCCGCAGAAAGGTTACAGGAAATTCTTTTTTATTTATGGCATCACTTGCATACAACGAAATCATTCCGAAGAAAATTATTGAATACAACGGCGAGCCGTTCGAGGTGCTCGCCTCGCACGTGTTCCGGAAGCAACAGCGAAAGCCGGTGAACCAGACGAAGCTGAAAGGCATCAAATCGGGCAAGGTACTCGAAATTTCTTTTCACCAGTCCGAGACGGTACCCGAGGCGGATATTGAAAAGAAAGATCTTGTATACATCTACGCAAACCGCGGCGACGTGTGGTTCCACGAGGTCGGCGATCCGTCAAAGCGCTTGTCCGTTCCGGAAGCGGCGGTCGGCGAGAAACTGAAATTCATCAAAGAAAAAGATACGGTAACCGCGCTCATCTGGAACGATGGAGTAATTGGCGTGCAGACACCGATTAAAGTAGAACTCGCCGTCACTGAAGCGCCGCCTGCGGTGAAAGGCAACACCGCCCAGGGCGGCTCAAAACAGGTTGTGCTTGAAACCGGCGCGGTGGTCTCAACACCGCTTTTCATCAATACAGGCGATGTTGTCAGGGTCAATACAGAGACGGGAGAGTACGTTGAAAGGGTGAACAAAGCATAGCAGATAAACGGCTCAATTGGGTTGAGCCGTTTCTCAAAAACCCGCCTTAGGCGGGTTTTTTGTTACTTGATGACGAACGGAAGAAGCCCCATAAAGCGGGCGCGTTTGATTGCGTTTTGTATATCACGCTGATGCGTCGCCGACACGTGGCTCCGGCGCTTCCCCACGATGCGCCCGTGCGGGTTCATAAACTGCTTGAGGTACGCCGTGTTTTTGTAATCGACGTGCTTGGGCTGGTTCTGAGTATTCATAGTGTGGGGATATCTTACACCGCCTCATCTGTTCATGCAAACATGTGCCATTTTAATCAAAATGGAATGTCGTCAGGTGAAATTTCTTCGGTCGGATAGTCGATATCATTGCTACCCGAACTCCCTTCCTGCCCCGGCTGGTCGCCGCCGCGCGCTTCTTTGGTTTCCGCACGTCCGCCACCGTCCGACGGGCGTGCGCCGAACTGCACGCGGTCAGCAACAATTTCGGTGCGGTACTGCTTTTGCCCTTCCTTGTCCCAGCTTCTGGTCTGAAGTCGTCCTTCAACCAAGACGCCGCTTCCCTTCTTCAGGTACTGCGCACAGGTTTCCGCCTGGCGGCCGAACACCACGATGTTATGAAACTCGGTCGCTTCCTGCTTCTGACGGTCTTGGTTGTACCATACGCGGTTTGTGGCAACACCAAAAGTGCACACGTTCGAGCCGGAAGGAAGTGCACGGAGCTCGGGGTCTCGCGTTAGATTGCCTGCGACGAATGCCTTGTTCAGATACATTTTAGATTCTGTTACGAGCGAAGCGAGTTACAAAATCTCAAACCCAGCTTCATTTTTACTTTTAAACTGTTTTGCAACGTGCGGGGGCGACGAATAGCCCGTCCCTTCCGCGCGAAGTCAGGTTGCCGTCTATCGTGCAACTATTTCTAGCATACCACAACGACCACCTTGGCAGGCAAAATGGGGCTGGGTGAACTTCCTTATTCTTTTTCCTCCTTCTTTCCTTCAATACTCTCAAGCGCCTCGTCCAGCTCGTCTCCTGCCGGCTCCGGCGCGGGTGCGCCGGCGTCAAGCGACGGGTCGGCAAGAGCGCTCTCGACAGCGTCCCGAGTCGTCTTTATCAGTAGAAAACGAAGGATACTTCCGTCTGTCTTAAGCGCCGCTTCGATTCCAGAAAGGGCACTCGCCGTCGCTTCAAAAGCTATCCAGCCGAAGTACGCGCTGTTGAACGAGCGGCGTTTCCCCTCGACTTCATACTCAATAGCGTATGCGAGGTCGATGCGGTTCGGCGCGCGCTCACCCACCGCCTCGGCTCCGGCATCTTTCAAGACGCCCGCGATTTTCTCTGCCACCGCGCCCACCGCGCTTTCATCAAGTGTTGGGAGGAGGTGGTAGCCAAGTTCATATACCCGGCTTTCGTCCGTACCTTCGTCTGCGGCAACCGTCGCCGACAAGTCGGCTACATCTGTTTCCGTCTCTGTGGTTTCTGTCATGTCCGCAAAAGGTACCACGCCCCGCCCTATTCCGCAATATTCGGCTCAAATGAAAGGCCGAATACCCGCTTGGCGTTCTTGAGAACCGCTTCCTGCACTCGCTCAAGCGGCTCGCCTTTGAGTTTCGCTATCTTCTCTGCCACGTACCGCACATACGCCGGCTGGTTCACCTCCCCGCGGTGCGGCACTGGCGCCGCATACGGTGCATCGGTTTCTGTCAAAATCATATCGAGCGGCGCCTCGCGCACCACGTTGTCGTAGTCATGAGTGAACGTAAGCACACCGGTGAATGATGTCGTGAACCCAAGCGCCCAGAATCGCTTCGCCATCTCCACATTCCCCACAAAAAAATGCATATTCCCCCACAATAATGGGGGACGTCGGACGTCCCCCATTATTGTTTCAAGATAGCTGGCGACATCCTCGTAAGCATCCATGGTGCCTTTTGATGGGCGGCAGTGAATCATCAGCGGCTTGTCGTGCTTAATTGCCAGCTCCACCTGTTGTTTGAACACTTCCCATTGTTTCTCTTTCCATCCCTCTTCAGCCTCCTCTCCCACTTGAGTGGTCGATTGCCTAAAATAAGCAGAGCCCGCTTCCTTCGGTTGCGGCGGAATGGCGAGAGTGTGCGCTCTCTCATTTGCTTGCTGTCCTCGGAAGTAATCAATACCACATTCACCCATCCCAACAACCTTCGGCTGTTTTAGAAGTTCGGAAAAACTTGATATATCAAGTTTTTCCCCTTGCGTGTAATTAGGGTGAAGCCCCACCGTTGCCCACAGGTGCTCATGCTCCACAGCCAGCCGCACCGCCTCGCGCGAGCTTTCCAAATCCACGCCCACCACAATGCCCGCGACCCCGCGCTTCCGCATGTTTGCAATTACCTCGTCCTGACCGTTCTTCAACTCACCAAGGTTCGGGTGGCAATGTATGTCGATGTATTCGTACTTCATGCTTCCAGTCGCGGAAAGAGATTCTCCGGTTTTTTGTTTTCTTTAACCGCTTTCTGGATTATTTCTGCTGTGTCAGGCATAAAGGGCTCAATCATTACACTGATGCGCCAAACTCGTTGCACGAGATTAGCAATACTTTGCTGTGCTTTTTCTGGATCAGTTTTTATAGTTTCAAATGGCTTTTCTTTTTGAATTAATTCATCTCCAAAAGCAATTTGCTCCCAAATAAAATTCATTGCGTCACTAAACCTAAAGTTGATGATTTTCTTTTGAAAAATCTTGTCTGTATTACTAAACATTAACCCAAGCCCAAGACCTGGTTCTATCGTCTTAGGATTAATATGTTGCTCAGACATTTTCATTACCCTCGATACAAAGTTCCCCAATCCGTTCACTAAATCTGCCGTGTACCACTCACCAAGTCGCTCCCAGGTGATATCACTATCTTCAAACGGATTGACATGACGAAGCAGAAGGTAGCGTGTCGCGTCTTTGCCATAGCGTTCGATCATTTGGTATGGATTGATGACATTCCCGAGCGTTTTCGACATCTTCCTTCCTTCCGAGATAATGGTGCCGTGCACGAAAATCTGCTTGGGAAGCGGGATGTTCGCTGAAAGGAGCATCGCCGGCCAAAATACGGCGTGAAAGCGCAAGATGTCCTTGCCGAGAATATGCGTCCCTGGCCAGAAGCGCATCAGCTCCTCCCCGCGACCGAAACCGAGTGCGGTGATGTAATTTGAGAGTGCGTCCATCCAGACATACATTTTCTGCGAATCATCGCCGGGCACCGGTATACCCCACGTCATCTTTTCTTTCGGTCTTGAGAAGCTCACGTCTTCAACGCCGCCGCGCAAGAACGAGAGAACTTCGTTCTTGCGCGTTTCAGGGGTAATCGACAGTTCACCGTTCACGATGAGCTCTTCGATTTTTGGCGCGTATTTCGAAAGTTTGAAGAACCAGTTTTCCTCAGTTACCTGCTCGGGAGCGGTGTCATGGTCCGGACACTTCCCATCCACGAGTTCTTTTTCCGTCAAAAATGCCTCGTGTCCGACGCAGTAAAGGCCAGTGTACGAATCCTTGTACAAATCGCCCGCTTCATGCAGTTGATTCCACATTTCAATCGCCCCAGGCCAGTGCACATTTTCGTCAGACGTTCGGATGAACTGGTTGTACTCGATATCGAGCTCGGCATAGAGGTCTTTGAAGCGCTGCACCGTTTTCTCTAGATATTCTTTTGGATCTTCTCCAAGTTTTTCTGCTGCCTGAATAATTTTTTCAGAGTTTTCATCAGTCCCCGTCAAGAAATATGTCTCGTGGCCGAGCGCCGTATGGTAGCGCGCCAGCACATCACCCAAAAGCGCCGTATACGCATGCCCGAGATGTGGCTCGGCGTTC
>JBHHWQ010000027.1:0-6051 GCA_046756605.1 Minisyncoccia bacterium
GCATTGGGATGTATCTTTTGCGGGGTATACTGTATCTATGAAGCAGGTTATTACCATCATCGGGTTGGGACTGCTTGCCGCCGCGAGCGTCATGATTCTCGACCCGGGGGCGGTGAATGATGCCGTGAACGGACCTATGGATGAACAAAAACTAACACTCACCAGCTCCGCTTTTGCTGATGGCGGCGCGATACCAACGCGGTATACCTGCGACGGCGAGAATATAAGCCCGCCGCTTTCCATCTCAAACGTGCCGGAGGGAACGAAAACGCTCGTCCTTGTCATGGATGACCCGGACATCCCGCAGGTGTTCAAGGACGAGCGCGGCATCGACTCGTTCGACCATTGGGTTATGTACAGCATCGACCCCGATACGGCCGAGCTTGCTGAAGGCGCCACACACGGGGCGGAGGGACTCAACGGAAGCGGGAACGCAGGGTATACCGGGCCGTGCCCGCCGACAGAATACGAGCCGACGGAGCACCGCTATATATTTAAACTGTATGCGCTCAAGGGCTCGCTACAGTTCGTCAAGGCGCCGACAAAAGCCGAGGTGCTTGCCGCGCTCTCTGGTATGAAGCTGGGCGAGGCGATGCTCGTAGGGACGTACGACCGCGCTCGGTAAACACTATGTATATCAAAGTTGCGGTAACGCCCGCGGCAAAGCGGGAGCGCTTCGCCGCGGCAGGAGAGAATACGTTCACGGCGGCGGTACGCGAGCCGGCAAAACAGAACCTTGCTAACCGTCGCGTGGTTCAATTAGTGGCGGAGCATTTCAGCGTGTCGCCGCGCGCGGTGCGCATCGTCTCCGGTCATCACTCGCCTCGGAAAGTGCTTGCTGTCGAGGATCCTGCGCTATAATACGGATACCCGATACAATGGTATGGAGCTTAAGATAAAAGTTACCGGCGCCGTCATGCTCACCGATGAATTGCGCGCGCACATAGAAAAGAAAGTCCAGAAGCTCCGCGTGTTTCTCAAGAACGATTCGACCGCCATCGTCGAGATAGAAGTCGGCACAACATCCACCGGCCAGCGCACGGGCGACGTGTTCCGCGGCGAGGTGCATGCCACCTGGGGCGGGCAGGACGCCTACGCAGAGGCCGTGCACGCCACGCTCCACGGCGCCCTAGACGAGGCGGTGAAAGAAGCGCGGCGCGAACTGCGGAAAAGGAAAGGCAAAAATCGGGACCTCATGCGCCGCGGCGCCGTGCAGGTGAAGGAGTTTTTTAGGAATTTTGGGAAATAAAACGCTCGGACATAGGTGCTCCTTCGTGTATGCATAATTTTTTGCTAGAAATTTGTCCACTCTCGCACCGTCGCGCTCCGAGAGCCCCTCATGAGCACCCATGCCCTCACTTGGGGTAGGTGACTGCGGCTAGGCGGCAAGCCCCAAGTTTTAGTTTTGGAGGAAGTTTTCGTATGGCGTTTCTTTCTTCCCCTCTGGTATTACCGTAAGCGGCATGAACACGCCGTTTTTATATTCAGCATCGGTTATTTTTACACGAATCTTCTGCCCGGAGTTTTTTTCATACATAAAAAAAACTCCGGGCCAGCCGTCATACGCGCAAAACTTTAGGTATTTACAATATTCATCTTTACCCGACATCGGATGTCGGGTAATTTCTATGTGGCCATTTTCTTTCGTTATTTTACTCGTGTAGGTCGCCCTATCATGTTCCTGCTCCTCCTGCGTTATATCCCCAGCAAGCCATGCCGGGATTGTCTCTGCCAGGAGCTCGCCGCCGGCTTGCGCCAAGAGGGGCTCAAGAATACTTGCTTTAAGCGGCCACTGCTCTGGCGTAATGGAGGCGGCCGCGAGAACGGGCCCGTGGTCCATCTCTTCGTCCATAAGCATGATGGACACGCCGACCTCCCGCTCGTCTGCGAGAATCTGGCTCTCGACCGGCGAGGCGCCGCGGAAGCGCGGCAGAAGCGACGGGTGCACGTTGAGCACCCCTTTTTGCGGCAGGTCGAGGATGTCCTTCGGGAGGATTTTGCCGTACGCCGCGACTAGGAAAAGGTCCCACTCGGAATTCTTCAGGAAATCGAGCGCATCACTCTCTTTTTTTAAGCTTTTGGGCTCGAGGACCGGGATGTCGCGCGTAAGCGCCCACGCTTTTACCGGACTTTGCGTCAGTGCGAGGCCCCGGCCGGCCGGCTTGTCTGGCTGGGTAACCACAACATCAGGTGTGAGATTTGCATTCTCCAGCTCGTCGAGCACATGGACCGCGAAGTGCGGGGTGCCAAAGAATACTATCGTTGGCTTTTCCATATCCGTTATGCTACGCCGCTTTCTGGAGCCGACACCTCTTTTTTCAGGTCGGTCGCTTTGTCTATAAAAAGGATACCTTCAAGGTGGTCAATCTCGTGCTGGAAGATTTCCGCAAGGAGATCCGAGCCGCCGCGCGTGAAGCGCTTTCCGGAAACGTCATACGCCTCAACAGTAGCTTTTTCATGACGCTCGACCGTTCCATATACATCCGGGACCGACAGGCACCCCTCGCCGGAAAGCGGCATCTTCTTCCGTGAGTGTTTCGTGATGCGAGGGTTTATGAATGCCGCATCGAGGTCGAGATCGTTCCGTTCATGGTTTTCAATGACGAAACCACGAACGACAAAGATGCGATAGGAAATACCAATCTGAGGCGCCGCGATAGCAACGCCGTTTGAGGCGGCGCGAAGCGACGTCGTCATACGGCGGATGATGTCCGTGAGCTCATCAGTGCCGAATAGCTCATCCGGCACTCTGTCAGCAACCAGGCGTAGTACCGGGTCGCCTTCGAGCCGTATCGGGTCTGTCATAGGTGCAGTATAGCTAAAACATAGCGCACTATTCTACCTATCTATATGATTTCGTCCGGATCAACGACGACCGAAACTTCGCGAGGAAGCGCGGCGAGCGCCGCGCGAAGCGCGTTATCCGGCCAGCGGCCAGGCGCGAGCCGCACGACGGCTCGCGCCTGGAAGCGCCGCGGCGCGACCTGTCGCGCCGGCAGGGGGCCAACCACATCGAAGCCGCCGAGCGCCGCTTGCACAGCGTCCGCGGTCTTATGGACGGCACGTTCCGTGCCGCTCCAGGAAAGTCCGATGAACGTCGCGTAGGGCGGGTAACCGAAGCGCTTGCGCTCCGCAAGTTCGCTGCGCACGAATTCGGTCGGGTTGCCGGAGGCGATGGCTGTCATGACCTCACTTTCGGGTTGCCGGGTTTGGACGAGCATAAGCGTCTTCGTCCGGTCTTTGAGATAGAACAGGGCCTGGAGCGCGTATTCGTGCGCGCGCCAGGCGGAGATGGAAAGCATTGAGTCGATGGACATTACGACGGAAAGCGCGACTGGCGTGTTGAGGTATGGCAACGCGCGCTCGGTGCCGACGAGAAGCGCGCCAGGCATATCGTAAAAGCGCTTCCGGATTCCTTTCGCTTTTGTGTGTGTCGGGGCGGAATCAGCGGTCAGCGATATGACTGGTACTTCAGGAAAGAGCTTTTCCGCCTCGGCGAGAACGCGCTCTACGCCGATGCCTAGGGAGACCAGGTTCCAGCTACCGCACGCCCGGCATGACGTGTTTGCCGGCATCACGGCACCCGAGCGATACGAGAGAAACACGTTCCCCGACTCCGTCTTCTGGAGTGTCATCGGCACGCCTGTCGCGGGGTCGGTAACCGGCGTGCCGCAATCGTTGCAAACGGTCAAGGGCGCAAGGCCCCGACGTGCCGCATACAGAAACACGTGCACGCCGCGCGCAAGTGCTTCGTCTATCGCGCCCTTCACTTCATCCGAGAATGCCGAAAAACGTTTTTTCTTTACCGGCGGCGCCGCATCCACCTCTTTTTTTGTCCGCGTGTTAATGAGCCGCACGGCCGCGCCGCGCTGGACGGACACCTGGAGGCGGGAGAGCTCTTCGAGCTCTCCCGCTTGAAGCCGCGCCCGGGTCTCGATACGGACGGGGAAGTCGGCGAAGATGATGCGCGCACCGCTCTTTCGTGCAATATGTTCGGCCGCGACGCGTGTGTCGAGCGCCTCGCGGTCCTGCGATACGTAGCTCCGTGCGCTTTCGCGCTCCACGATAATGGCATCAAGTCCGTGGCGTGGGATGGAAATGAATGAGTGAGTGGCGATGATAAGAAGCGGTTCTGGTTCTTCCACGGCACGTTTCCATGCGGCGAGGGTATTTTTTTTAGTTTCTGCGCTCGTCAAGATAAAGGTATGTTCCTTGATGCCGCGATGGAGCTTCTCATAGAGCCTCTCGGCCTCGGCGATAGTGGGCGAGGTAATAAGGAGCGATTGCCCTCGAGCGAACGCTTCGCGCGCAATGCTACGGTACAGGCGCACCCGGTCATCGTATTCGGCCTGGAGCACCAGGGCGTCGGATGTTGTTTTTGACTCATCCGTTCCATGCCAGGTGTTGTCATCACCTCGAGCACGCAGCGCATCGCCGGCCGGCGCGGTTAAGACCGCGCTCGGTGAAAGGCGGGCGATAACAGCGCCGAGCGGCAGTGCGTGCCACTCGGCGATATTTTTGAACGCGTCCACGGTGCGTTCCGGAAAGATGCTGCGCACGCTCTTAGGCGAGATTTTTTTCAGCGAGTATGTTTTCGAACGAAGCGCAAGCTTCTCGTCGCGTACGTCCGCCACTTCCGCGACAAGTGCGGGAATTGGTTTGCCGCGTACCGGCACGTCGATAACGGCGCCGACCGGTACCGCGCGCTTTGCGAAAAAGGAAAGGGATTCCTTGAGGCGCTGTCGGGTGATAGGTATGACCGTAACGACGAACATATACCACTAGTGTATAGGGTTTAGCGTTCAGGGCATAGGGGCGTTACAATACAACACATGGCAGATGCGTTTATCGTGCATGGGCTCGCCAGCAAGCCGCTTCTTTCCGGCACGCTCCGCGTCGGCGGCGCGAAGAATGGGGCGCTTCCGGTTATGGCGGCGGCGCTCACCATGGAAGGGGAGACGGCGCTCGCGAACGTGCCGGACATCGCCGATGTCCGCTCCATGCTCTCACTCATTGAGGGGTTGGGCGGCTACGGAGAATGCAAGGACGGTATGTGCTCCATACGCACGAAGGACGCGCTCGGCACCGTGCTCGACCGCGATGTGGCGAAACGCCTGCGTGCTAGCGTTCTTCTGACTGGTGCGGTCCTGGCCCGGCATGGCAAGGTAACTTTTCCGCACCCAGGTGGCTGTGTCTTGGGTTCGCGGCCCATCGACCTCTTTCTTGATGGATTCAAAACGCTGGGGTGCGCGGCGTCCGAGCGGGCCGAGGAGTATACGCTCAACGCGCCGCCGGAGGGGCTTACAGGCGGCACCATTTTCTTCCGGGTGCCTTCCGTTACCGCAACCGAGACATTCATGATCGCGGGCACGCGCGCTATAGCGCCCGTTACGCTTGAGAACGCGGCGATGGAGCCGGAAATTGTTTCACTTGCCGACTTCCTTATGCAAAGCGGCGCGCGCATTGAAGGAGCGGGAACTCCTACCATCATCATTCACCCGTCGCATCTCGAGCCGCCGCATGAGCCGTTTTGCATCATTCCGGATCGTATTGAAGCCGGAAGTTTTCTCATCCTCGGCGCGCTTTTGGGGAAACACATCAAAGTTGCTGGTGTAGAGCCCGGCCACCTCACGGCGCTCATGGAAACGCTTAAAGCGATGGGGGTCGCTGTCGAAACATCAGGCAAGACGCTCTCAGTGTCGCGGCCGGATACGCTCGCGCCGACCGCAGTGCGCACACACGAGTATCCTGGATTTCCCACAGACCTTCAGGCGCCGATGGCGGTCTTGCTCACACAGGCGTCAGGAGAGAGTTCGATACTCGAGACAGTTTTTGACGGTCGGTTGAATTACGCGGCTGAACTGGTGCGGATGGGCGCCGATATTCAGGTGGTAAACCCGCACAAGGCGCTCATCAAGGGACCGAGCGCGCTCAAGGCGCGCGACATTGACGGCCCGGACATCCGTGCAGGACTTGCATTCCTGCTTGCCGCTGCTGTGGCTGATGGTGAATCGAGAATCGGCAACGCCCATCTAATAGACCGTGGGTACG
>JBHHWQ010000028.1:0-5840 GCA_046756605.1 Minisyncoccia bacterium
CTCCACTAAAACTATTTGATATATCAAATAGTTTTAGTGGAGCGGCGGAAATGCCACAGACCCAGGATGAGCCCGAGCGTTACCGCCGCGCATATCGTGTGTCAGCGCACAGCTACATATCCGCCCGGCACCCCCTCGGGCGAGAGCACGAACTGAACGACACAAAAAACCGCTTCACGATATTCTTATTGCATAGTGCAAGTACATACTAACGAACCGCTTGGTACACACCGTCTACCCCGCCTTTTGAAAGGACAACCTGAAACAGCTGGTTATTACGCGCGCGAAATGAGCCCGCACAGCAGAGGAGATAATACTTCCACATGCGATAGAAACGTTCGTTGTATTTTTCTTTTAACTCCGGCCATGCGGAATTGAAATTATTGAACCACTGCGTGAGCGTGCGGTCGTAGTCGGCGCCGAAATTATGCCAATCTTCGGCAACAAAAAGATTTTCGATTGCATGCCCTATCTGCTTGATGGACGGCAGCATGCCGTTTGGGAAAATATATTTATCAATCCACGGTTCGGTAGTGACGTCGCTTTCATATCCTACAATTGCCTGGAGTCCGAAAAAACCGCCTGGTTTCAAAAGCTCGTGTGCTTTCTTGAAAAAAGTCCTGAAATTCTTGTGTCCGACCGCTTCAATCATTTCAATTGACACAATGTGGTCAAACTGCCCTTTTGTATCACGATAATCTTCAAAGCGAATTTCAACCGGAAGCCCTTTGGTTCTTTCGCGTGCAAGTTCAATTTGCTGTTTTGAAACACTGATACCGGTAACCCGTACGCCATACTTTTCTGCGGCATATTTTGCAAACCCGCCGAACCCGCATCCAATATCAAGTACGTGCTCTCCTTGCTTAAGGTCGATTTTCCGGCACAGTAAATCAAGTTTTTGCTCCTGCGCTGCTTCCAAAGTGTCACACCCATCACAGTAGGCACAGGTGTACGACAAAGTGCTTTTATCAAGCATCGCCTGGTAAAGGTCATTCCCTAAATCGTAGTGCTCTTTTGCCACTTGGGTGGCTCGCGAACGCGACTGACGATTCATGACCCGCGCTTTAAGCGAGTGGAGCAAGAGTGAAAATGGATTGACCCTCTTATCCAGCTGAGCACGCAAAATCTTATTAAAAAATTCCGCCAAGTCTTCCGTATCCCACCAACCGTCCATGTACGCTTCACCAAGCGCCAACGAGCCGCCGGCGAGGATACGGTCGTAGAGCCGCTCATCATACACCTGCGGGTCGTAGGGGTTTGGGCCGTTTATCGTGGCGCCGGCGAGTGAAAGAAGTTCTTGTACTTTTTCTTTTGGATTCATCTCTTGAATAAGTGATGTTATTTTTTCTTCTGTACTTTTTTTACCGCCTCGACGATAGCGGCGGCATTGAGCCGATAATGCGCCATCAGCTCGTCGGCTTCACCCGACTGGCCGAACATATCCTTAATCCCTACACGCTCAAGTGGTACGGGGTGTTCACTTCCCAAAAGTTCCGCGACAGCGCCGCCGAAGCCGCCTGCGGTTTGGTGTTCTTCCACCGTTACCACGGCGCCTGCCGCGCGCGCCGCTTCTAATACGGCACCCTCGTCCAGGGGTTTTATCGTGTGGCTATTCAATACCGACACGTGAATTCCCTCATCTTCAAGCTTCTTCGCGGCTTTCAATGCCTCGTGCACCAAGGGGCCGCACCCGACGATGGCGACCTCCGGCTTCTCGCTTTTCCACATGCAGTACGCTTCTCCGATTGAAAACGGGGTCTCCTTCGTCGTCATGAGCGGAGTTTTGTCGCGCGCGAACCGGAGGTACGTCGGCTTTCCATTCCCCGCCGCCGCAACCACGGCCTTCCGTGCCTCCTCGGCGTCAGCAGGATACACAACGACCATATTGGGGAGTATGCGCATCAGCCCAAGGTCCTCGAGCATCTGGTGCGTCGCGCCGTCCGGACCAACCGAGATGCCCGCATGCATGCCGCAGACCTTCACGGGCTGCTCATTCAAGGCGATGGTGGTGCGTATTTGTTCGTAATTTCGGCCCGGGTTGAATGCGGCGTACGATGTGATGAACGGAATCTTTCCTGCGGCCGCCATACCGCTTCCGATAGTCGCAAGGTTTTGTTCAGCAACGCCAATTTCAACGTAGCGCTCGGGAAACTTATCTTTAAACCAGCTCGCCCGCGTTGAATCCGCGAGGTCGGCGCACAAGACCACTACGTTTTCGTCCTTCTCCCCCGCCTCGACGGCGCCGTTGCCAAAGCCGTCTCGAGTCGGCGCTTTCTCGACGTCGTTGTCGAATAGTTTCGCGTTCAGTTTCGCGTTTTCGTTCAGCATATTCTTATCAATCTTTATCGCCGCACGTAACCTTGCCGCACATAGTACGGATATCGTTCATGAATTTTTCTGCCTCCTCGCTCGTCGGCGGCTTGCCGTGCCAGGTGTAGTCGAACTCGATGTCGGGAATGCCCTTGCCGGGGATGGTGTGCGCGAGGATGAGTGTGGGCTTTTCGTAGATAGCGCGCGCCTGGTCGCACGCGTCAACAATTTCCTCTATATTGTGGCCGTCTATCTCGATGACGTGCCAGTTGAACGCTTCGTATTTCCGGCGCAAGGGCTCGAGCGCCATCACCTGTTCCGTCATACCATTTATCTGTATGTTGTTGCGGTCCATGATGGCGGTCAGATTGCCGAGCGCGTTCACGCCAGCGAACATCGCTCCCTCCCAGATGTTTCCCGCCTGCTGTTCGCCGTCGGACATGAGGCAGTAGATGCGGTGCTTCTTTCCGTCCATGCGCGCGGCGTACGCCATGCCAGCGGCTTGCGAAAGGCCGGAGCCAAGCGGGCCCGATGTGGTCTCGACCGCAGGGAGCTTCACCCGCTCGGGGTGGCCCTGCAAGCGACTTCCGAGCTTGCGCAGGGTTAAGGTCTCCTCCACGGGCAGGTAGCCGGCATGCGCCATCGCGGCGTACCGAACCGGCGTGATGTGCCCGTTTGAAAGCACCAATCGGTCGCGTCCCTCCCAGTCGGGCTCGTCAGGTTTGTGATTCAAGACATGGAAATAGAGCGCTGTAAATATGTCGGCCATGCCCATAGAGCCGGCTGTGTGGCCGCTTTTGGCCGCGACGAGTGCGCGAATCGTGGTTTCGCGGATGTCGCGGGCTTTCTTTTCAAGAAATGCGAGTTTTTCTTCGTTCAGTGCCGGCATGTTCTTCAAAGGTTCCTGAGTGCCTCGATTGCGGCGCGCGGATTTTCGGCCTTGAGTATGTAGGAGCCGGAAACCAAGCGCGTAGCGCCTGCGGCAACTAGGACCGGTGCACTTTCAACATCGACACCGCCGTCGACCTGTATTATAACATTAGGGAAATCGTTTTTGATACGTTGAACGACATCCAGCGCGCGCGGACTTGACGGCTCGCCCTGCTTACCCAAAGTTTCAATGCCCATCACTTGCACATAATCAATATCTGGAAGGTAGGAAGTTAGTTTCTCATACGGGGGCTCAAGGTCGACCGCAACACCAAGCTCGACTGCACCACCGGCTATCCGTTTAATTTCAGAAAAATCGTGCCTGCTCTTCAGGTGGAATACCGCGCGTGTGATGCCGAGACGCACCCAGTCAGGCAGGATTTTTTCTGGCGCATGCACCATGCAGTCGAGCTCGAAAGAGAATTCACCCTTGAATGGCAACCCTTCCCTACCGCGGACAAGCGCTTCGAACCCTTTCTTGTCGCTTGTGTGCATCGGCCAGGAGCGCGAGAGCACGAACATCCCGTCCGTGATGTCGATCTGTATAACAGATGCGAGTCCGCGGAGCGTGCCAAGCTTCGCTTTAAGGTCCTCGAGTGACTCGGGGATGATTGCCGGAGTAACTTCAGTCATCTAGTTTCTGTATCCTGCGTACGTGGCGTTCGTCGCCGGAAAAAGGTGTCTCAAGCCAGCGCTCGACCGCGCGCCACGCGTCCTCTTTACCGATGAACGCCGCGCCGAGCGACAGCACGTTTGCATCGTTGTGTTCGCGTGAGAGTGTGAGAAGTTCGTCCGGGCCGCCGTAGTAAACAGCGGCACGGATACCTTTAAAACGGTTCGCCGCCATTGCCTCGCCTTGCCCAGAATGTCCAAATATGATGCCGAAGCTTCCGGTATTCTCCTGCACGCGGCGCGCGGTCGGCTCTATAAAGTCAGGATAGTCGTCGTCCTTCTCGTACGCGTCCGCGCCACAGTCCACGACCTCGTGCCCTGCCTCAACCAAGCGCTTCTCGATGGATTCCTTGAGTTCGAATCCAGCATGGTCGGTGCCGAGGTAGATACTTGCCATATCACACGTGTTTCCCACTCTCGATGAGGTGCATCAAAAGGGTGTTCGCGTACCCCATTTCATTGTCGTACCAACTGAACACCTTTACCAGGTTTCCGCCCACGACACGCGTGTACGCGAGGTCTGCGATTGACGCGTGTGTGTTGCCGATAATGTCAGATGAAACGATAGGTTCGTCAACGACCGTGAAGATTCCTTTCCAGCGTGCGTCTGCCGCTGCTGTTCTCATGATGTCGTTCACTTCCTCAACGCTTGTCTGCTTCTTCGAAACGAACGTAACATCGACCAGAGAACCCACGACGACCGGCACGCGGATGGCCACGCCGTCGAACTTGCCCGCAAGCTGTGCGAGCGCTTTCGTGGTTGCGGTTGCCGCTCCGGTCGTCGATGGCACGATATTGACCCCTGCCGCGCGACCGCGGCGGAAATCCTTCTTCTTACTCGGTCCGTCAACGAGCGATTGTGAGGTCGTGTAGCCGTGCACGGTGTTCAGCATTGCCTGCTCGATGCCCAAGTTCTCGTCGAGAATGGTGATCAGGGGGCTCCCGGCGTTTGTGGTGCACGACGCGTTCGAGCTGATATCACAGGTCTTTAACGCGTGGGCGTTGACCCCCATGAGGACAGTTGCTCCCACGACACCCGCGTCCTCCGGTTCGTCCTTAACCGGCGCGGTGATGACCACGCGCGTGGCGCCGGCGGCGAGGTGGGCTTTTGCGGTCGCGTACTTCGTGAATGCACCTGTTGATTCGACCACGATATCAACACCCAACTCCTTCCATGAGAGTTTCTCGGGGTTCTTTTCCGACAGGAGTGGTATCTTCTTTTTCCCGACGTTGAGAGTATTGGCGCCGTTTGAAACTTCCTCGGAGAACAAGCCGTACACGGTGTCTCGTTTCAGAAGGTATGCAAGGTTCTCCGCGTCGCCCAAGTCGTTAATGGCAACAATATCTATGTCTTTATTATTGTAGGCGAGCCGGAAAAGTGCGCGTCCGATACGGCCAAAGCCGTTGATAGCGATTTTTGTCATATCAAAGATTTTACCACGGCGCGCTGTGGTACTTGCTTGGGAAAACCCGCCGAATGTCCGGTGCCGGACATTCGGCGGTCTAAATCTCGTCGAAGCTCGGCGCGATTTTCACCGTGGTAGCGGTCGAGACAGGGTCGCCATTGAGGTCGGTGCAGGAGAGGGTAAAGATGGTCTCTGAAGAAAGAGCGGAAGAGGTCTTGGTACCTGACGCGCCAGATAGTGTCCACGAATCGCCGTTGGTACCAGAAAGCGAACAAGAGTTCGCTTCTATGTTTGAAGCACTCCAGGAGAGTTGCGTGGCGTTTTGGGAACGTACCAAGGTCGGCGCGGAGAGAGAAATCGATGCGTCAGGAAGCACCTCTTCGTTTCCATCCGTTGGTGAGACACATGCCGGGTCAGTCGGATAGTCAATTTTGCCGTTCCCGTTGTTGTCAATGCCGTCAGAGCACTGTGGGTTCGGACTCTCAGTAGTGTCAGAGCCGGAGGAGCATCCGTAGTCGGCAA
>JBHHWQ010000029.1:0-5597 GCA_046756605.1 Minisyncoccia bacterium
ATCCAGGCGTCCGACGTCGAGACCGTGCAGGTCCGCTCGCCGATGACATGCGAATCGTTGAAGGGCGTCTGCCGCATGTGCTACGGCATCGACCTCACGAGCCGGAATCTTGTCGATTTGGGCGAGGCCGTCGGGACGGTCGCGGCGCAGGCTATCGGCGAGCCGGGTACCCAGCTCACCATGCGCACCTTCCACACCGGCGGCACGGCATCCGCCGGCGGCGATATCACACACGGCCTCCCGCGCGTCGAGGAGCTCTTTGACAAGCGTCCGCCGAAAGGCGCCGGCATTGTCGCAAAGGTTTCCGGCGAGGTGACCGACATAAAGGAAGCCGATGGGAAGAAGCTTATCAGCGTCTTGCCGGACGAGCGCTCGGACAAGAGCGACACAAATGAATACGAGGTGCCGTATCGCCGCGTTCCGGTCGTTAAGGTCGGCCAGAAAGTAGCGGCGGGCGACCTTCTGACCGACGGCTCCGCCAATCTGGAGGAGTTGTTCAAGGCGGCCGGCGTAACGCGCGTACAGGAGTATGTCATCGACGAAATTTCGAGAATCTACGACCTCCAGGGCGCGCCTATTTCGCACAAGCACATGGAAATCATCATCCGCCAAATGTTCTCTCGTGCGAAAGTCGTCGAGGCGGGTGACAGCTCTTTCACGACCGGCCAGGTGGTCGGAATGGCGGACGCGCGCGAAACCAATAAGCGCCTCAAGGCAGACGGCAAAGCGCCGGCGGTAGTGGCGCCTCTCGTCATGGGTATTACCGAGGTTTCACTGAACCGAAAGAGTTTTCTTTCCGCCGCATCATTCCAGCACACGACCAAGACACTCATCGGCGCGGCACTCAAGGGCGCGAAAGATGAACTGGCGGGCCTCAAGGAGAACGTCATCATCGGCCGGCTGATTCCGGCCGGCACAGGATTCGAGGGAAGTGAGAAGCACGCGCGTATCCGCGCGTTCCAGGACGAGCGCGCCTCCCGGCTCGCGCGCGAAAAAGCCGATGCCGAAGCGGCGGGGGAATAGCGTTTCGGAACGGCTCTCTAGAATGAGCCGTTTTTGTTTCGCAGTTTCGGGGCGTACAATACGGATAATGGCTAATACCCTGGTACTACCAGCTCGCTTCGCTACGGGGCAGGCCGTCAGTATATGAGTGACACTGTTCAAGAGATAAAAGACCGTTTAAGTATTGTCGACGTTATCGCGCCGTACGTAACGCTCAAGAAAGCGGGGCGGCACCACAAGGGACTCTGTCCTTTTCATAACGAAAAAACACCATCGTTCATGGTCAGCCCCGAGCGCGGCTTCTACCACTGCTTCGGGTGCGGACGCGGCGGCGACATGTTCACATTCGTCCAAGAGCTTGAAGGTCTGGATTTCCGCGGCGCGCTCGCGCTTTTAGCTGAGAAAGCTGGCGTGCCGGTGATCACCGAGCCGAAAGCGCACCGCGACCGCAGGGAAAAGCTTTTTGCCATACTCGAGGACGCACGCGATTTTTTCCGAGAGACACTCGACGCGAACAAGGCGGCAAGAGCGTATCTTGAAAAGCGCGGTATTTCGAGCGAGTCGGTACAACAATGGGGGCTCGGCTATGCGCCAGCCGAGTGGCGCGCCACACTCGAGCACCTTTCAGGAAAAGGGTACGATGCGTCGCTTATCGAAGCGGCGGGGCTCGTTAAAAAACCAGAGGAGACAGAAGGCAGGAAACAAGAAACAGAAAAGAAGCCGTATGACCGTTTCCGCGGCAGAATCATCTTTCCTATCAGCGACGTCTCAGGCCGCATCATCGGTTTTTCGGGACGCTTGTTTCCTGAGACGGAGCGTGAACAGGCGAAGTACCTGAACAGTCCCGAGACGGACGTGTTCGACAAATCGCGCGTCCTCTACGGATTCGACCGTGCCAAGAGCGCGATTCGCAAATATGGATTCGCCATCCTGGTCGAGGGACAGCTCGACCTTCTTCTCGCGCATCAGGCGGGCTACGCGAATACGGTCGCACTCTCTGGCACTGCGTTTACTGAAGCGCACGCACGTCTTATCAAGCGCTACGCCGAGAACCTGGTCCTGGCGTTCGACGGCGACCGCGCGGGTGTCGCGGCTTCGGGTCGCGCGGCCTTGCTCGCACTCGGGGCTGGTTTGAATGTGAAGCTCGCGACACTCCCGCCGAACGAAGACCCGGCCGATGTCATACAGCGGGACACTACGGAGTGGAAACACGCCATCAAAGGGGCGGTGCATGTTGTCGATTTCTATCTTGCGTACCTTACAAACCTTTATCTTCCTGAAGGTTCCAGAGCAGGGCCGGAAGGAGAACGGCGCTTCAAACTCGAGGTAACCCGCACGGTCCTGCCATACATCGCGGCTGTAGAGAACGCTGTCGATCGCGCACACTTCGTTTCAGTCGTCGCCGGACGCCTCGGCGTTCCTGAAATTGCCGTTGCCGAAGAATTGGGGAAACTTACCAAAGAACAAGAAACAAACAAAAAGAAGCAAGAGGTAGGTACGGTACAAGAGACAAGCGACCTGACAGAACCGGCGCCGTCGGAACCTTTTCTTTCGCGCTCTGACACCTTGGAACGTCTGCTTGTTGGGTTGTACCAGGCGCTCGACGACGAGGAGCATCAGGAACTCCATGATTTTCTGGAGACGCGCCTCTCGGAGCTTATCGGCCAGGAGCGTGTCGAAACCGTCTTAGCGTCTCCGGAGGAGGCGCGGGTGTCGGCAATCGAGAGCGACCTTTTTCTCGACAAGCACGACGAGAACGGCGACCTCGCGACGGTCGTTCGCGAGCTTCTCGACGATTTGGAACATGAGCTGGTGCGTCTTACGTACCGCGACCTGACCGTACGCCTGAAACGAGCGGAGCAGGATGAAGACCAGGAAACAATTGAGGCGATTGTCGCCGAAATGGGCGCGCTTGCCAAAAAACTCTAGAATAGATACAGTGGATGTTTGGTTATGTCAAAAAAAACCGCCAGAAAGAGCGCTAAAAAGACCGTAACGAAGACCGCGAGGAGAAAGGGTTCCTCCGCGAAGAAAAATGTCCGCAGGAAGTCGGCGCGGAAAAGCGTGCGCCGGACAACAACAAAAACAAAGAAACGCGTCGCGAAAGTTACAAAACGGAAAGCCGTGCGGAAAAGCGCAAAAAAAACAGCCAAAAAGACGACGAAAAAACCAGCCCGCCGTTCGCAGAAACGTGCCCGGCTTGAGGCAAAGGCAGATGAGCTGATTGTTCGCGGCAAGGAACGCGGCTACATTACCTACAACGAAATACTCAAATCGTTCCCAAACGTCGAGGACGACGTTCTGTTTCTAGAAGAGCTCTACGACCGCTTCTCCACGTCCGGCATTGATGTACTGGAGTCCGGCGGCATGCTCGAAGAGGTGCCGGACGAGGTGGTGATGCGCGGCGGCTACCGCGGCGAAGGAAGCGCGCACGACTCTATTCAGATGTACCTGCGCGAGATCGGCCAGTACCCGCTTCTCTCCGCCCAGGAGGAACGCGACCTTGCGAAACGCATCAGCGAAGGTGACCTGGAGGCGAAGAACCTACTCGCGCGCGCGAACCTGCGCCTCGTGGTATCAATCGCCAAGAAGTATGTTGGTCGCTCGTCGGACCTGACGCTTCTCGACCTCATTCAGGAGGGGAACTTGGGGCTTTTCAAGGCAGTTGACAAGTTTGATTTCACGAAAGGATTTAAGTTCTCAACGTACGCGACGTGGTGGATACGTCAGGCCATCACGCGCGCCCTGGCCGACCAGAGCCGCACTATCCGCATCCCGGTTCATATGGTGGAAACCATCGCCAAGTACAAGCAGGTGGTACGCCGGCTTGAGCAGGCGCTCGGCCGTGACCCGATGCCCGAAGAGGTCGCGGCCGAAATGGCCGTGGATGTGGAAAAGGTCTACCAAATCGAACAAATAAACCAGGAAACCCTCTCCTTGGAAGCGCCTATTTCTGCGGGGAGCGACGATGGCGGCGACTCGTCCCAGCGGGCGGACTTTGTGGCTGATAAGAACCTACCAAGCCCAGACCAGCAGACCGCGCACCGCATCCTGGTGGAACAACTCCACTCTATCCTCGACGACCTCTCGCCGAAGGAGCGCAAGATTCTGGCGATGCGGCACGGGCTCGAGGACGGCATCTACCACACGCTCGAGGAGGTGGGGCAGGAGTTCGGGGTAACTCGCGAACGTATTCGCCAGATTGAAGCCAAGGCGCTGGAAAAAATTCGCACGCACCAGAATGCAAAACGACTCAGAAGTTATTAAAAGTGCCAATACGATCCAACCTCGTCTGTTTTTTATTTCGTCGGTCTCCAGCCAGCTCCGGTGACGGGTTTTAACGGAGCAATCTCATCCCAATTCGGAAATTTATCTTCTTTTGGATCTTTCTTTTCTTTTTTCTTAAAAAAAGCAGTGTGCTGTCGGCGCTGAGATACCGTTCCATAATATATATTTAAAATATAACGTACAGCGCAGAACGCAAGTAAATGATGTCTACCGCGTGGATAAAATAAAAAAGCGAAAAACGCCGCCAAATATTACTCAGCCTATATGTATTCAACTCCGGATCCGCCGCAGGAGAGACAGGCGCGTCCTTTGAAGGTCGGGGATTCACCTGATCCTTTGCAGGTGCGGCATGTTATTTTATCGTATCTCCGTTCGTCGTCATTGTTTTCGGGGTCACCGTCACTAGAAGACTCGTTTACTTCATAAATGCGTGTCGGCTCGCCGGACCCCCATTTTGCCGTATATGTTTTGTTCTCAAGCGTATCTCCAACGCTGTCAATTGCTTCAAAGAAAAGATATCCTCCTACGGCGATTGTTGCCGCAACAAAGAACATCCCCTGCGGGGTCAATAGAAAAAATGGCTGTCGCTCTGCGTAACGAACCATACAATAGTCTTAATATAACAATACTATCAGACGAAGTCAAGTTTTTACGCCAATGCCTTATATAAGCCAATAATTTCCAAAGAGAAGAAACGCCGCCGTACCGACCAAGAGAGAAACAATCATTGTCGGCGTGCCTTTCCGTATCCAATGTCCAAAGGTGATCGGGTTATCGGTCTGTTCGCTCTTACGCATCACAATAATGTTTGCGGTTGAGCCGATTGGAGAGCCATTGCCGCCGAATCCGACTCCGAGAACCAATGCCCACCAGAGTATATGCACGTTGATACCCTGTGTCTCTAGATAAGCAATAATAGGGATCATGGCGACAGTGAATGGGATGTTATCAACGATTGCCGAGAGGATTGCCGCGCCCCACATCAAACCGATTGCCGTCATGAGCAGGTTTTCAGATGCGCCGGCAACGATGAACTGCGCAAGGTGCTCAAGCACACCCGTTGCCTCAAGACCGCCCACAATGACGAAAAGCGAAGCGAAAAACACCAGCACCGAGAGCTCGGTCTTTTCAAGAATTTTTTGAGGATCCTTTGTCGGACTTACCAGCATCAATGCAAGTGTGGCGCCGATTAAGGCAACGGTCGATGGTTCAAGATGGAAGAGGTTATGTGTGAAGAAGAGAAAAATGACCAGCGCAAGAACACCGAGAATTTTATACATCGTTGACTTGTCTTCAAACGACTTGCC
>JBHHWQ010000030.1:0-5545 GCA_046756605.1 Minisyncoccia bacterium
CTGTCTCAACTGTCCACTTGCCTTCGCCTGTGTGCGCGACCGTGCCGGAAATGCCGTCAAGCTCGACACCATGCTCTTTGTAGCCGCTCTTCAGCCACCCGACGAGGCGCGACTCGATGACGCTCTTGTGGTTGTAAACATCGGCAACGGCCAGGAGATCAAGCGGAAATGGCGCCTCTTTCAAAACAGTGAACCCTTCGGCCAGGGACTGCATCATCCCGTACTCGATGCCGTTGTGCACCATCTTCACGAAGTGTCCTGCACCGGAGGGCCCGCAGTGCACCCAGCCGTTGGGAACCGCGAGCGCTGTAAGGAGCGGAGCAATTGCCGCAACACCCTCCTTCTCGCCCCCGACCATCAGGGAGCCGCCGTGCCGCGCGCCGGACGGGCCGCCAGAGAAGCCGACATCAACGAAGTGAATGCCGCGCTCCTTGAACAGCTTTGCGCGCCGGACGGTGTCTTCATAAAACGCATTCGCCGCATCTACCACGACGTCGCCCTGTTCCAAAAGTTCAACAAGCCCGCCGTCGCCTGCCTGTGTTGCCGCGTCAGCAGGCGGGCCGAAAAATGTCGTTTCAGACGCGCCGCCTGCCGGAAGCATACTCCAGATGATGCGCGGGCCGTCCAGCTTCTCTACGAGCTCCGCGAGCGCGTACGCGCCCTCGCCGCCTTCGCTTTTAAGCGCCTCAACGCGCTCTTTCGAGCGGTTGTATCCGACTACGCGCCACCCCTTCTCGTGAAGCGCAAGCGCTACGCCCAAGCCCATCTTTCCGAGCCCCACGACGCCGACTGATTGCTTTGTTTCCGCCATATGCTTTCTCTAATTATAGTATGGTACACCCTTGTCCGGTTCGTATGTTTCAAGCGGCGGCACGCCGCCTTTCCACGCGGCCAGCACCGGGTCCACGAAGCGCCACGCCGCTTCCACTTCGCGCTCTGTGGGGAAGTAGGTGATGTCGCCCCGCCACGCGTAGGAAAATAGCGACGCGTATTCGTTCGCGTACTGGATGTTTGGTTCCGGGTCTTCAAAGGTTTCTATCGGCGTGATTCTCCCGTCTTTTTTCGTGTAGAGCCGCGGCATTGGTTCAAGCTCGATGTGAAGCGAGTCCGTGTGGTCGCAGTTGAAACGGATGATAATTTCCTTTTCCACATGCGGCATACGCTTGCCGGAGGCGAGCGTAACAGAGACACCTTTGTACGGCTCGTGCGCGAGTTTGAAGTCGAGGCGGAAGAAGGTCTCGACCTCAGAATCCGGTGCGACGCCGGGAATCGCGCGGTATCCGGCGTACTGCGCGCGTTTCGAATGTGCGGCGGCATGTTCCGTCGAGAGCCGCGGCAGGGAGGTGATAAACGCTTCACGGCTCCGGCAGATATGCTTTGCGCGCATCTCGGGGAGCGGCATCACGGCAAGCGCGAGCATCTCCAGTAGATGGTTTTGCCCCACATCACGAAGTGTCCCGACGCTGTCGTAGAACGCGCCGCGCTTCTCCACACCGAGCGTTTCATAAAGCGAAATGTCGATGCCGGTAATTGGCTCCTCTTTGAGGAGCGCGTCGTATCGGTCGTGCTTGACGCGCGCGTGAAGCAGGTGCTCGAGGCCCGGTTTTGCAAGGTAGTGGTCGATGCGGTAGATTTCGGATTCGTCGAAGTATGCGTGCAGATGCTTGTTGAGTGCTTGCGCGCTTTCCTCGTCGTGGCCGAAAGGTTTTTCAATGATGATTTGGCGCACGCTAGGCGCACCGTTTTTCCGCGGCGCGACATGCGCTATCTGCGGCACGAGCGCGCGCACCTGCTCGGGCGGCACCGCGAGGTAGAAGCTCTTGAGCGTCGTGCAGGAGCACGCACGGTCGCGCGCGACGAGCGCGTCATTGAGTGCGTCGAACGTGCTCGTATCCGAAAACTCGCCCTGGTAGTACTCGAAGAGTTCGAGAAACGGCGCCGCCTCCGCTTCGGTCGCGCCCGGCACGACCTCAGCGAGCCGATCATGGACGTATTTGCGAAAGCTTTCGTTCGTATGGTTCTGACGGCCGAAGCCGACGATGGAAAACACGTCCGGCAGGTTGCCGGTGTGATAGAGGAGGTAAAGTGAAGGGATGATTTTCCGCTTGAAAAGGTCGCCCGTCGCGCCAAAGACGACGAACGTAACCGGATCGTTACAGCGCGGGAGCGGTGTCATGTTCCCTATAGTAACAGACGCATTTCCGGGGACATGGAACCGACCGACGCCTTATTTTTCTAGAATATGTTTTAAAGCAGTATAGAAATCGCTGCGCCTCCCGCCATGACGATGGGTGCCATGGTTGCACCAAAGCCGGGACGAAACGGCTCGCGGATACGGAAAGGCGTATGGAGTGGCTCCTGATTGCGCGCTACACTGCGCGGCGGCTTCTCTTCCCGTTCGGTGCGCGGACGGACCGGACGCAGGTGTTCGCCTTGAAAAGCGCGTTCCTGCATGCCCTGGTGCTCATACCGCGCCTCGAAGTGCAGGCGTGAATACGGGTTCGGCACGGCCTCAAGCCCCGACGGCCCTGCCGACGCCGGAAACAATGTACGTTCCGATTCGTGCCGCCCCATAATTAGCTCGGTGTAACATTGACGACGTCGATGTCGCACAAGCCGCCAGCGCACGCAAGCTCGCGTTTCTGCTCGGTCTCATCGGCGCGTTCGTAATTGACGAGTTTCGAGAAGTCGAGCACAGGGAAGGCGTCTTTGAGTTCCTTGTAGCGCGCTTCACTGATCGCCTCGTACGGCGCAAGCCGGTACACGTGTTTCGCACGCGGCAGGAACGATAGGCCACCGACGATTTCCCAGTTGCTCTGAAGCCACTCAAGGACCGGTATCCATTCATCTTCACCGACGGATATGGTCGCCGACGGGTTATGTTCGGTGTAGTTTTCTTTCACCCGCTTCCAGTATGCGAGCTGTTCCATGGCAGACAGGTCGTCGGTGAATACACTTCCGCCGGGCGCGGCGACCGGAAATTCCAAAACGAACGTGTTCGCGCTCTCCGCACTTTGTCCGACCTCCGGCTCGTGCGGCACGCCCTGGTCACGAAGCAATTTGAACAGAGAATCCGTCGCCGAGATGCGGATGCGGCGGATATAGTGCGCGGCGTGGCGCGGGTGGATGCCGGACGAGCAGTTGAACGCCTGCGAGACAGTTCCCGACGGTTTCACCGCCGTAACCGCAGTTGAAGGATTCACGCCGAAGCGCTCAGCATACTCGGCGTTTGCACTGACCGCCGTATCGCGCATCGCGCGCAGGGTCTCGCTTTTGCGCGCCTCTTCCGAGTCCCACTGGCCGGTTACGGAGACACCCAGTAGACGCTCGTCTTCGCAGTTCTGTTTCCACTCAGACGAGAGGTACGAAAAGTCGGTGAGCGTTGATTGATATGTGCCGATAAGCGCGGCGAGACGGGCCTTACGCACCAAGGTTTCCGCCGTATCGCCGGCGCGGGCGATTACCTCCGAGAGGTTGCAAAACTGCTTGGACTGCAGGATTATCTCACCGCATGGGTTGGTGCCCAAAAGCGCCGCAATAGAGCCGTCCTCAAGCAGCATGCCGCGTTTTTTAAAGTAGGCGAGGCGGCGCTTAGGAAGCGTCGTTGCCAAGGACCCGCGGTTGAAGATGCCGCGCTCACCCGAGCCGCTCCGCGCGAGCGCAAGCCACTCTTCCATCAGCTCTGTGTTTTCGGGCAGCGTTTCATACACGGCGGAGTTGTTTGCAACCGAGCGGTACCCTGCAGTGAGGTAGAACTGGCCGGCTTTTGCGTCGCGCATGTCCGTGTCATCTAGGTCCGAGAGCGAAATCATCGCCGTTCGGCGCACGCCGCCGGAGACCACGCACTCGCCGATCTTGCAGATGATGTCATGAGCGTCAATGGGTCGAAGCCGCCGTCCCGCGCGGCGCTGTATTGTCTCGCGCGCGAATGAAAGCAGGTCCTGGAGCGGCTCCGGCCCGGACGCCTTGCCACCCATGGTCTTCAGCCGCGCGCCGGCGGGCCGGATGTTCGAGAAATCGAAGTCGATGTCGGCGCCTTGGTACCACGCCGAAAGCCCAGCTGTGAGCGCGTCGCACCAACCCTCTTTCGAGTCGGCGATGACGTGCACCCCGAGGTGTTCGCCTGTTTGTTTCCGTATCTGCGGGAGTTTCTCGATGTTCTCACTCTCGACGGAAAAGCCCACGCCGCATCCCTGCATAGACAGGTACATGATTTCGCCGAAATCCTGAAGCGTGCTCGGCGCGATGAACGAACAGTTGTATGCGCAGCTGTTGCATCGCCGCGCTGGATCACCCGAGAACTGCATGAGGCGCATCGACGGCATCACATCTTGTTGGAGGATAGCTTCACGTACTTCCGTGTATTCCGCTTCAGTGAGTTTCTCGCCCAGGTGTTCGCGCATGAACGTGACATACCTGTCTACCGTTTCCACCCAGGTTTCGCGGCGCTTCTCGCTTTCAACCCAACGTGCGTACGTACGCAGGTAGACGAATTGCCCGAGCTCGTTCCCGTCGAAGTACGCGCTGCCCGCTTCGGCAAGGTGCCGGATGTGCTCCGGTACTTCGCCGTGCTTCTCTCGTTCGCGCGTTCTCTCGGCGCGGAAGAGGATGTATGCGCGCGCCGCACCGGAAAACCCGTCCTTCATAAGTGTTTCCTCGACCAGGTCCTGCACGTCCTCAACCGACGGCGTGTACACCGGCGTCTTCTGCACGCGCTCTGTAAGGCGGTGCGTAACTGCACGAGCAACTTCCTCGCCCGCGTTCTCCCGCCATTCGCCCGCGGCGCGGAGCGCCTTGTCTGCGGCCCGCTTAATCTTTTTCTCTTCAAACGATACACGCGTGCCATCGCGCTTGATAATGGCGGTTACCGCGGGAGGTTTTGTCAGATGTTGCATAGGCATGGGGTGTGTTACGATAGTAAAAATCGGCTTTAAGATTTTAATATGGATGTTCATTTTATGAATAAAAAACATCCGAAAACAGTGGGGAAAACGGACCGCCACAGCATAAAAAAATCATCCGTAAAGCGCGCCCACCCGTTGTGGGTGCCGAAAACAGCCGGCGCTGAAGACGAGCTCTGCCCGGAGTGTTTCAGGGTGGTGGGCGATCGCAACCGCTACCGGCTGGTGCGCATGCTCGGCAAGGCGCCGTCAGGCATGACCGTCGGCGCACTAACCGACCGGCTCGCACTCAAACAGCCCACAGTAACCCACCACTTGGCGGTGTTGCGCTCGGTCGATGCGGTCGTGGTACAGCCGGAAGGCAGGAAACGTGTGTATCGGCTGAACCGCGCCGCGCACTGTTTCAAAGAGTGCCGCATCCCGTACTAGCCACATCTTTTCCGAATACGAAATCAGGGCTTTTCTTGCTCTTATGGCGGTACCTTTTGGACGAAATCCGAACTTTTTTTGATGAGATGTTGATATCGTGGCAAGTGGGGGTAATGAATTTAATTGTTTCTAAGATTGCATCCATAGAGTTAAGCTCCATACAATTTCGGACTGCCTTTCATTTTTGAGTACAAGAGCAAGAATGAAAGCACTGA
>JBHHWQ010000031.1:0-5533 GCA_046756605.1 Minisyncoccia bacterium
GTCCGGGCCGGCGCGGTCAGGTCATCGCCTTGTTCTTTCGGAAGGTAGGCAAACGCCACCTCGCCGTCAAGCGCCGGCGCCTCGCCCTCAACCTTCGCTTCGTCCAGGGTTCGCTTCAAGAGCGTCTTCTTGGTTACCAGGTACCGTACCCCTTCTTTCTTCAGGGCGACGCGAAGCTCGCTGGCTTCGGCGACCGAAAGCCCTTTGAAATGCACAAACGCGATCGCGGTCGCACTTGCGACGATATCTTTGAGTTGTGTAAGTATTTCAGTTTTCTTTTCTCGTGTTATTGCCATTGTTTTTCTTGTGGCTCTTTTAAAAAAGAGCCCGTGAGCACGGGCTGGTCATACGCACATCGACCTCGGTTGCGACTTCGGCAGGACTTCCGGCCTTGCGGCCCGCCCACTGTCTCCAGTCGTGCTGGAAGGCACTATAGCAAAACCGCCGTAAATCTCAAGTGTTCGTATGAACCTGGAAACGCATACAAAACCCCCTCAAAAAATTTTCGATACCCCTTCACAATACAATCCTCGCTTGGCGGCTCGGTGTCAGCTTGGCGCGCCACGCTCTTCAGCAGCGTAATTCCCTCGTACGCACCCCACCCCTCCCTCTTTCTTGCCAACAAGCACTGCGAGGACTGGGTTATTGCTTATGCGATGTTTTTATAAAATTTTAGCGGATGCAGTGTCCATCAAGAATATGGCGATGAGCGCCGCCTCTTAAGATTATGGAGAGGTGTAGAAAAGGTATCCAATCAATCCTGCGAATCCAAGAATAATAAGTGTGAGCACTATAAACGTAGCCGAAAAAAACCAAGGGATTTTCTTCCCTGTTCTCGCCGCCCATCGACTGCCAAATACTGCAACGAGTGAGCCGATGATGTAGACAGCACTGAAAAATTGAATGTATTGGTGATAGTCAGGGCCGATCTTCCACCCTGCATTACTCGGGCTTGAGAATGCTATTACGAAGCCAACGATGGGAATGTACCACACCGCAAACGTGCGCCATACACGAACTGCCGAAGGGATGAAAAGGAGGATGAAAAAGACAAATGCGAGCGCGAGGGAGGGATAGAAGACCTTAGGGGCAGTAACAGTAAATAAATGGTAACAAGAAATGCTATATCCGCAGTCGTATACTCTAAGTAGATAAAAACCTACTCCACTTAAGATTATAGATATAACAAACCACCACAGAATTTTATTTTTCAAGAGTTGCATATTCAGAACAAGGATTTCAAAAAGGTGAATGTTTTCTCAAAAGCTTCTTTTATTAAGCCGACAAGAACAGCGTACCACTTGGATTGAATTGCAGTGGCGGTTTGTTCAGGTGGTGTGACTATCTCCGATTTTGTAATGGCGAGCTCTTCTTCCGTTGTCGGCTGACTCTCATTAAGCTGTTGGAACTCTGTTTGAGGTGGAGTTGTTTCTATTTTCTGTTCGGGCTGTACCTTTGTTTGCGGTGTAGTTGCTGCGGCATTTGGTGTGGCGGGTGATTTCGTTGGTGGTGATGGTTCCTGTACAACAATAGCGGCTGGGGATTCGGTGCTTATTTCGGCGCTACCCTTGCTTGAGGTTGGGTTAAAACGAAGTCCACCGCCGCCCGATGAGCCGAATGATGAAGTATCTTCTTTTTTCTGTCCCTCATCTTCGCTTCCTTGCCCGGCTTGCGTCTCGTCAGAAAGAATCGTTGCATCTATAATGCCGTCGCCGTCTTGGTCGAGCGCAATATCGCTCGGTGTGCCGTCGGCAATGGTGAAGTCGGCTTCGGAAGATTCAGACACTGTGAAGTTGTATGTTGCCGTTGTTTGCTGATTGTCGCCGCCCGTGAGCGTTTCAATAATCACCGTTACGTCTCCCTCGCCAGTACCTCCCATGACGAACGTATACACCCCGTCGTTAGGCAGAACGATATATGTTGCGTCTCCTACGGTGAAGTATGAACTGCCGGGAATGTCGGTCGTAATGGTGAGGATATCGACATCCGGGTCTTGGCCAGGTGTAATGCCGGTGTAGTTGCCAAACTGGTCGGTTACACCAAGGGTGACGGGAGAGTGTGCGCTGATGATTAGTGTATCAGCTTCGTCTGTCGGTTCCCATTTGATATTTGAAATATAACGATTTTCAGTAACAACGTTCCTGTGAAGAACATCATTTATAACACTTTGTACAGGGTCCACACTCACCATGTCTTTGTGTTCATATTTACTCTCGGTATCTTTAACAAATTCAAAAAGGTTAAAGTAATAAGTCTCTGTGCCACCACTCGCCACCGCACTCGGATACACCACAGTAAAGTCACCCTCGGTCGTGAGGCGTAGTTTATATACATTGTTGCCTTCCTCTTCTTTAGTATCATCGCCACTTTTTCGGTAACGATACTCAATACCTTTGATAGTAGGCAGACCCCATCCAGCTATCTGCACCACGCGCATCGCCCTTGGAAAGGAAAATGCGTCATACCCACGGTGCCATTCAATGGCATCTTCGACTAAATTAGTATTGAGCACGTTCGGATTTTTAAAGTTGTTAGAAGATTCCCTCCGCGGGACAAACGCGGCGGTGAGAAAGTTCACCATGTCATTGAGATTTGAAATATGTGTTCCGTATGCGGCATGCCACTTCCCGACCAACCTGCTCGCTTCAAACGCGCTTTGAGGTTCGGTAAACGTAATAACTGGATCAGGAACATTCGCAAAGTATTGTTCTGACGGCAAGAGATGATGTGCGCTGGGAAGCGTGTCGCCCAAAGTTCGCGCGCGATTCTTGGTGACTAATTTGAGTGGCATGAAGCCAAGAATATTGAAGTCATCACCAAGATCCGAGCCCTCGCCGTGCAAAAGCCCAGCGATTGCCTGCGGTGTGCCGAGCTGAGGCGAGCCCGCCATGATGAAGGTGTCAATCAAATCTTCCTTCCCTTCCTCCATGAGCCGCCTGATAAGCGCCTTGCCCACCAAACCGCCGTATGAGTGCGCGACAATAGTAACTTTTCCGGTATACGAATCATTCGCGAGCGTCTCGATACGCTCTACAAAATCAACCACACCGCTTGTCGTAGTGGCACCATGCAAAGCGATATAATCCGGAGCATAGCGCCAGTCGTAGGCGAGCGGCTCCCATGCTTTTATCGTGGATGTACCCGTATCAGCATCAATAGCAACCTGCATGTCCATAAAGTTCGTAAACCCCTGGTACACCTCCTGTCCGTAGGATTTGTTAATAATTCCTTCCACCACCACGCTATCCTCTACCGGTTCTCCGTTTTCAAAAGCAAGCTGTTCCAAATCACGACCAACCTCGCCCAGCGTCGGCGGCCAAAGCGTGTCATTGGTATCCAATAGGCCGGTAGTTTCAAGCGCGCTCCCCTGCAGCCCCGGCAGGAAGACGACGGATGAGCAGCAAGCGCGGACGGTGGATCCTTCGTTGTCTTCAGTTAGATCGGGTTCAGGTTCCGGCTCCGGAGGCGGCGCAAAAGGGTCATGGTCAAGCCAGGGAACGAATGAAGCCGCGCCGGCAATCAAGGCGCCGAGGCCGTCGGGGTTGGTGTTGTGTGCCGGACCGCTTGCGTCTCCCCACCAGTTCCCTTCTGCTTTGACCACTGCATCTGACTGATTGACCACGGCATCTCCTTGGGCGAGAAGCGCGCTTCCTTCAATATCTGCAGTGCCGCCTAAAGTGCGTAAAAGCGGACCGCCGTTTGATTGGATGCTCTGTAAAGAAAGTGCGCCGTTAAACTGCGCCACAGCGCCACTGTTTCCGAAATCAGCAAAGGTTGTGTTGTTGATTTCCAATGTACCGCCGCCCTGATAGATGGCCGGGTAGTACAGGCACGACCCCCAGGCGCAAAACAGGTCCTTCCCGACATATCGAAACGACGCTGTATAAATTTCCGCTGTGGCTTCATCGCCCACGTATATTGCTGTGTGTATGTCGGTTACCGCCGGAGATGTTTTACTGCCGTCTTTGTTCGTGTCGCCGAGTGCGGCGTCGTCTTTAAGCGAGGTAAAGACAACGGTGTCGGCTTCGGGCGTCGTGGTTCCGATAAGCAGGTTCGCGTTTTCCTGTACGCGGAAAAAGCGGTCGTGCTCGTCCAAAAGTCCTTTTATTACCACACCCGGCTCTATAGTTACCGTGGCATCACCCCGCATGGTGATGTGCGGAGTGTACGGCAGTCCGTCTAAGGCGAGTGTTTGCTGTGTACTGTCGTCATAAATTGCAGAGACGGTGATGATGGAACCACTGCCGGTGTTCCCGCTATTTTCAAAATGCGTACTGCCGCCGATTGTCAGAGAAGTATCGGAAAAGGTGTTTCCGGTAAATAAAAGAGTGGTGTTCCCCTCGGTGCGGAAACCATATTCCATATCGACAAACGTGCTGTTATGGATCTCCGCAGTTCCGCCTTTAATTACCAACGCAACATTGCCGTCTGTAAAGGTGCTGTCCTTGACCGTTAATGAGCCGCTATTCATTTCAACAAGTCCGGAGTTTGTCGATGTCGCCGCGACTACACTACTCAAATCCAAATCACCGCTTGAGCGAATGGAGGGGAAAGATGTGCACGCGCCCCACCCACAGGTAACCTCTTTTCCGCTGTAGCGGAACACGGTATTTTCAAACCTTGCCTGCGCATTACCTATAATCCCGATACCGTTCCAATCACCAAACGCCGGCGTTGTTGCATTTCCGTCTTCATTCGTATCGCCGCCAATATCATCCTTAAGAGAAGTGAAAATAACCGGCTCCTCCCCTTCTTTCCCGACGACCAGTTGGGCGTCGTCGAGAACCATAAGAGGCCTGTCTCCCTCAAGCTTTACGATGACACCGGGGTCGATGGTAAGTTTCACTCCAGCCAGCACTGCAGCGTTCCGCAATATGAGTACGCGCCCCGGGCCGCTTATGCGCGTATCAGCTTCGATACTTCCTTCCAGTACAACAATCGGCTCCGCAGCGGCTTCACCGATATGTATTACTAACGAAGCCGTCTGCTCGAATGCTTCTGGTTGGAGGCCATAATCATAGTATCGCGAGGTAATTCTGTATCTTCCCACCGCCGCCGGCTCGTTCGAAGAGGCAGTGCCATCCCATGTTTTTGAAAAGGATGTTGTCGTAGCGTTCTCTGAAAAGAATTTTATGTCGGTACTTCCGTCACACGTATCTGCAACTTCGGGGCAGATGTAGAGGCGCGTAAAACGCACGGGATGCGATGCAGAAACTGAAATTTCCACTTCCGGTGTGAGCGATGAAATAGTTGCGTCGCCAGAATCGCCGTTTAGGGTAAACGAGAGTGTAGTGGGATTGTCCGATGATGGCTGATCCTCGTTGCCGTTTTCGGAGTCGCCTGCCGGACTTTCGCTCGCGTCGGGAAAATTTTCTGAAATCGAAACATTAAACGGAGCAGTATCCTCAAGTGCATCCGGCTGTATGTCGTACCGATAGTAGCGCGCGACAATCTGGTATTCTCCGGCGGCGGCACGACCGCCGCCGGAGAGCGCTCCATCCCACTCCCGCGCAAACGCGGTCGTGGTTGCATT
>JBHHWQ010000032.1:0-4823 GCA_046756605.1 Minisyncoccia bacterium
AAGAATGGTATAGATCCACCGAAAAAATTACTGCACGATGGCACGGTGGTGTTTAAGAAGGGAGAGCAGCTTGATATTCCCCTTGGTCATATCCCCGTCTACGCCGAAGTGGAAGTTACCTATCCGCCGTTCCGCGAATATGACTCTCCGACAGAAAAGGAATGGAAACAGGCGACTATACAGGAAATACAAGAGCACCAACAGGACATAGAGGACAACCTTAAAAGAGACGTGTTTGACCAGTTAAATGAAGAGCGTCCGGACGACCAGAAGATCGAACGAGCAGTAGGAGGGCTCGCCGTCGTCTTTTCTCGCTACGAAATCCCCGACGTGGGCGTGCGCAAAGGGGCACGATAAAGACTCGCGCTGCGAGGTTCCGCCTGAGCGAAGCGGAGGCGGCTAGGAATCGTAAAAAGTTCGCTCAATGTGTAATAATTCTTCATGAGTACTTAAAACCAGAGCATGTCTCTGGTTTTTTAGTATCCCAACGGGTCCCCACGGGGAATCGAAAGACGGAGGCGCAGGGTTCCCTTCAGGGAACGCCGAGTCGGGGTCGCGGAAATTTGCGAAGCAAATTATCTGTGACCGATGCGTGCCGGTGTATTCACCGGACACTTCCCCGTGGGGTTATAAAGCAACATATTCACAATTATCTATATAATGACCATAGTTCAAGTGATATATTGAGGGGCGATGGATATACACCTGGCGCTTATTGTTACGCATATTATCGGAACAGTACTTGGCGTAGGCGCCGCGACATTTGCTGAAATTTTCCTTCTTTCATATTTGAAAGACGGCACTATGGACGCAAGCGAATCAAAGACGCTAAAAATAATTTATACCGTCATGCGTTTCGGACTCGCGCTTGCGGTGCTCTCCGGCTTTGGCTTTCTTATCGAGTACCGCCTTGAAGGAAACGCGGCGTACCTTTTCAATGAAGCGCTTTGGGCAAAGATGGTTATTGTTTTGGTTTTAGTGCTGAATGCGTGGCTCCTCACGGCACGTGTCATACCGCTGTGGCTTGGGTCCGCGCTTTCTTTCGCGTCGTGGTACGGTGCGCTCTTTGTCGGTTTTCTTATCGGCCCCACTGAGTACGGCTTCTTCTATATTATTGCCTTTTATGTTGCTTCAGTATTTTTTGTTGCGGTGGCACTTTGGATAGTACGTGCATTTCTCGGGATAAGATACAATTGATGAATATATGATAACTATCGCACTCATCACCCACGTCGCTATCGGTCTTGTAGGTGTCGGAGCATCGTACGCCACGGTAATAGCGTTGTTGAAGAAGCGAATACCATCTCGGTTTCTTATAGGGGCTTCCGCCGTTGCGTTTCTGTCGTATGTCATTTCATGGTTTTCCGGAGGATACTATTACGTTGTTCGTTATGGCTCGGCGGTAAAGCCGATCATCAAAGAGGGGGCGTATCCGTGGGCGCACCTTGTAGTGATGGAAACAAAAGAGCATGTATTTCTTTTTCTTCCGATACTGACCGGTATTATCATGCTCGTCGCGCTCTTTATGAGAACTGCACTTCAGGAACAGAGGCCGCTGCGTCGGGCGTTGATCGCGATGGGGGTTCTTACTTTTGCCTTAGGGGTTTTCATAGCGCTAAGTGGAGTTATTGTTTCTGGCTCGGTACAAACATAGTAAAAAATATGGAAGAAAAAAATCAAAAGAACGGTTTAATTGTAGGTTTCGCGGTTGCGGGGATTATTTCGATGATTTTTGTGGTAGCGTCAACGCTCTATGGAGAGCTCCACGCCCCTTTTAAAAACTGGCTGGCGCAAACCTTTTCCCATCATTGGGTTGGAAAAGGTGTGATTGCATCGCTTATTTTTGTTTTTGGAGGAGTACTCTTCTCTCCCCTCTTTAATAGAAAAGGTGCGGTAGCGTTTGCGCTCTGGGGAGTGGTTTGGGTGGCGCTTATCGGCTCTTTCGTAATCTTAGGATTTTATCTATACGAGTTTTTTCTTAACCATTAACGGTTTCTTTTCTTTTTCCGTATGATTTCTAAAAAAATCTTTATCATATTGGGACATCCCGACACGGAAACGTTCACGGGAATGTTGGCGGACGAATATGAAAACAGTGCGCTTGCGGGCGGGCACCAGGTGCGCCGTATGAATATCGGAGAGCTTTCTTTCGACCCTATTCTCCACAAGGGGTACAAGGAAATTCAAGAGCTCGAGCCAGACCTTAAGGAGATTCAAAAAAACATACAGTGGGCCGACCATGTCGTCATACTGTATCCGAACTGGTGGAACACCATGCCGGCGCTTTTGAAAGGAATGTTCGACCGTATGTGGATTCCAGGATTTGCGTTCAATTTCGATAAAAAAACGAAAAGTGTTATACAGCGTCTCAAAGGAAAGAGCGCCCGCGTGATTGTGGTTGCGGGAACCAACAACTCCTTCATGACATGGCTCAAATTCGGCGACTGCACCAATGAAATTAAACGCGGTATTTTAGAGTTTTCCGGTTTGGGCCCCGTAAAGGTCACTACGTTCGGACCGTGCAATAAGGAGGACCGCGGTGTGAGAGAGCGGTGGAAACGGGAGGTCAAAGAATTAGGGAGGCGGGGGTGCTAGAAACTGCCTACCGACCGTTTAGATGACTGTTAGAAGATTGGGTGTCTCATTCGTATTAAAAAACACCTGCGCTTGCAGGTGTTTCAATATTATCGATAGAAGCTGTGAAAAAAGCAGTAGTCGCTCCCTTTGAGTCGCTTCCTTCTACAACCTTCAACGTCGCAATAAGTAAGCGCCTCGTTGTGAGCAAAAGAAGCCAATTCTGGAGATTCCATGAAAGTAGTACCGTATATGACATTAAATTAATATTCGACCAAACCTCTGTATCTTATTCCTCCCGAGAGACGGCGTCAAGGGTTGAAAACGGCTTAAAAAGAGAATATTATTGGCATTACCGAACGCGCACTGCACCCGTAGCTCAGCTGGTTAGAGTGTCTCGTTGACATCGAGGAGGTCCCTGGTTCGAGTCCAGGCGGGTGCACCACTGGTATGAAAATATTAGCGATAGAAACATCGTGCGACGAGACCGCGGTTGCAGTGCTTGAGGCCGAATGCGCCTCTGAGAAAACCGCGTTCACGGTGCTTGGAAACGCCCTTTACTCCCAGGCGGCAAAACACGCCGAATACGGCGGGGTGTATCCGAACCTCGCCAAGCGCGAGCATCAAGAGAACCTGGTGCCGTTGACTGTCCGCGCTCTCACTGAAGCGAATCTATTACAGAGCGCCCCCAAACCCACTATGATTAATCATAGTGGGTTTGGGGGTATTCGCGATGAAGCGTTTAGGAACGCATCTATCGATTTCGTAAATCGATATACAAAACCTGATATCGATCTCATTGCCGTTACCTCAGGCCCCGGCTTGGAGCCGGCGCTCTGGACGGGCGTTTCTTTCGCCGAAGCTCTCGGCGCCGCGTGGGACATTCCCGTGGTCGGCGAAAACCACATGGAGGGGCATGTCGTTTCCGCACTTCTTGAAAAAGAGGCGGCGGATACTGTAGTGATGAATCGCTACAGTATCCGTGAGCCGGAGTTCCCTGTTCTTTCACTGCTTATTTCAGGAGGCCATACCGAGCTCGTTTTTGCAGGAGATTGGTTCGAGTACGAACTGGTCGGACGGACCCGCGACGACGCCGTTGGCGAAGCGTTCGACAAAGTGGCGCGCATTTTAGGTCTTCCCTACCCGGGAGGTCCGGAGGTTGCGAAGGCCGCCGCGAGCGCGCGCGCTCGCGGCGGCAAAAACCCTGTCCAGCTTCCCCGCCCAATGGCGGGCGACGACACCGGTGATTTTTCATTCTCTGGACTCAAAACCGCCGCTCTTTATCTTGTCCGTGAAAAAAACACGCTCTCCGAAGAAGATATCGGCAACGTCGCCCGCGAGTTTGAAGACGCGGCGCGCGATGTCCTCGTTGCCAAAACCGCGCGCGCACTCGAAGCGACTGGCGCGAAAACGCTCGCGGTCGGCGGCGGCGTGTCCGCGAACATCCATATCCGCGAAGGGCTCGAAACACTAATCGCGGACAGGTTTCCGGACGTCGCGCTCCTCTATCCAGGTACTGACCTTACGGGCGACAATGCGGTTATGATAGGTGCCGCCGCCTATCTCAGGCATCAAGCGGGCAAATCAAAAACAAGCCCGAAAGGAGGGCTTGCCGCGAAAGGGTCGCTCTCACTCGCGTAGCCCGTTCAAAGGAGGGAGCGCCAAGGGCTCTGTCCCTGCCACCACCACGTCCGCGTAGGAGAAGTAGAAGAGTGTCCCCATCACGAGGAGAAGCAGGAGCCCGAACGCGACATTCTTTGGCCGTTGAACGCGTGCCTCAACCACGACAAGGAGAATGAGCGCGACTCCCACGATGCCGGCAAGCGCGGCGTAAAGGTATGAAAGCAGGGTCTGCGGCGAGGCGAGCAGGCGCTCGACAAATGTGGACTGGAACGCGACAGTGCCCGCACTCGGTGCGGCGGGAGCTGCGGTTTTGACCGCGATAAACGTTTCGTCCTCGAAAAGAACGGTGGCGTCCTCCGCTGGCGCTGATTCGCTGTTTTCTTCAGTTACTGTCTCTATCGTCTCTCCGCCAACCGTACCGTTTTCGGTGCCGGCAGGAACGAATCCGCTCGTTACGGTTGCAAACGATGCGCTCCGCGACGGCGCGCCGAACATCTGCACCACGAACGTCGTCTGCCGGCCCTGGTACACGCCCTCGGCGGTCGCGATGCCGATTTCAGTAAAGTGCTCGTTGAGGATGTTCGCGCGATGCGAAGGTGAATCCATCCACGCACGCTCCACGTCTT
>JBHHWQ010000033.1:0-4467 GCA_046756605.1 Minisyncoccia bacterium
CGGAAGGCCCCGGCGGTACCGCGATGTGCGAGGCGAGCATCACGGTTCCACCACCGCCTCCTCCGCCACCGCCCGGCGCGCCAACCTGCACGCTCTCTCTATCACCCGCCTCTGTAACGAGCGGAGAGAGTGCTACACTTTCTTGGACGACCACTGCCGGCGCATCGTTTTCGATAGACCACGGCATCGGTGCTGTGACGCCGAGCGTCGGTGGTTCCGTTTCGACCGGCGCGCTCACCACGACCACCACATTCACCGGCACCGTTACGAATCCGTCGGGCGATACCGCGACATGTACGGCGACGGTCGGTGTCCTTCCCGTCGAACCTCCGCCACCTCCGCCACCGCCACCAACAGGACCCGCGTGCACGCTTTCGGTAACGCCGGCGAGCGTTGCGAGCGGCGAAAGCGCAACCTTGTCCTGGACGTCGTCGAATGCGGCAAGCGGCTCTATCAATAACAGCGCGGGCAATGCCAACCCCGTGTCAAACGGCTCCGTAACCGTCTTTCCTTCAAGCGACACTCTATACACCGGCACGTTCATCGGCGCAAATAACGAAACAGTGGTATGCACCGCATCCATCAATGTGCGGACAGGTGGTGGCGGCGGCGGGCTCGACCAGCCGCAGGTAACCCTATCCAGCGCTCCGGTCGGACAGGTTTTGGGCACGTCGTTCGTGTCGCTCTCACAGGTGCCGTACACAGGATTCGAGGCGGGCGCAGTGCTGGCGACACTCTTTTGGGCGGCGGTAGCGGCATGGTCTGTCGGCGTCGCGTACATTATCCTCGGTAAGGAGAGCATGCGCCTCGTTGCCGACCGGCTCCTCTTGTTTGCCGGCGTTGCTTCGGCCACACACCCTGACGAGCAGGCCCTTGAAGACGAACGGTATGAAACCGCCGAGGAGGAGCGTGCGGCAGACGAAAAAGGTCGTGAAGGTCTTGGATTTACCTACAGTGTCCAACCATCGCCGGAGGCAGAAGCGGCAGGACGTTTCAATGCAGTGCTTCCATCGGCTCCCGAGTCGCACATGCCGAAACCAGAAACAGCGCCCGCACTGGCAGTGGAAGCTGAAGAGGAACAGCACAACGGCATACCGGCACTCGCCGACGTTGTTGAGTCGCGCGCGCATGCGGCAGGCGTCCTTCTTTCACCGGAAGCGGTGGAACTTGCCGCGACGCTTGACGCCGACCGCGCAACGACCCTGCGCCTGTTTGGAAAGTTATTGAACGAGGCGGTGCGCACCATCCCGCGCGAGGACGGCTGGATATTGCTCTCGGCTACACGTATGCGCGCGCTCGCGAAGGAGGTTGCCGAGGACGTATCGAGCGTCGCGGAAGCAGGAACAGGAACCGCCACAGCGGTCGAGAAACCCGCGGTTGCTCCGGTATTAAATGATTCGGCATCTGACCGGCTCGTCGCTGCGCTTCTCGCCGAAGATCGCGACGAAGCGTTCTCGCTCCTCTCGCGTCTCGAACATGAGGACGCGCCGGCGCACCGGCTGGCTACCAAGGTTGCGACGAACCTCGACGCGCTCTACCGAGCGCGCAAGTCCGGGTCTGTGCATTCCGACATGGCGCTTTCAGAGAAGGCAGAAGCCGTGCCGGACCACACGCTCCATGACCTTGTTGAGGTATTCGCGCATGCACTCGACACTGCGTACGCTTCCGAGTACACAGGTCTCAAGATTGCGCTCGCGCAGGCGTTTGATATTCGCGCAACTAAAGCACCACACGCGGGCTAGAAAGGAAAATGCTCGGACATCCGCTTGGATGATGGCACTGAAACGTTTACGTGGTACAGCAGGCGTCGCGGACAAGAAGCCCAAGCGGAAAATCGTATACGGAAAATAAAAGCGGCTACTGCCGCTTTTTTGTTTTTTCGAGGAGTTCTTTCACTGCCTCTGCGACGTCTTTCGAGGCACTCTCGCCGTCCCGGCTTTCGACCGTAACCGTCCCCGCCTCAAATTCTTTATCGCCGGCGATGAAAAAGTAGGGGACCTTCTCGAGCTTCGCGGTGCGGATGCGCTTACCCAAGGACTCGTCGCTCGCGTCGAGCTCGACGCGGAAACCCGCGTCTTTCAGCTGTGCGGTAACCTTGTCTGCGTACTTTGCATGCTTTTCTGAGACCGGCAACACTTTTACTTGGACGGGGGAGAGCCAGAGCGGGAACGCGCCGTTCAAATGCTCTATCAGAACCGCTAAAAAACGCTCGATTGAACCCATGGTCGCACTATGGATTATCGCGATACGCTCTTTCTCTCCTTGTTCGTTGATGCAGGTGAGGTCGAAACGCTCCGGCAGGTTCATATCAAGCTGGATGGTTGCCACCTGGTGCTGCCGTCCTAGAGAATCGGTTGCCATGAAGTCGAGTTTCGGGCCATAGAGTGCGGCTTCACCCGGCGCTTCGAAATAATCCGCACCACGCTCTTTCGCGATATCGCGAAGCGCATCCTCTGCACTCTTCCAGATAGCTTCGGTACCGAGGTATTTCTCCGGAGTTTTGGGGTCATGGAATGAGAGTCGGACCTTCACCGTAAACCCGAACGTGCTGTAGAACGTGTCGACGATATCCCAAACCTTGAAGAATTCTTCCTTAATCTGGTTTTGACGACAGAACACATGGCTGTCGTCCTGGGTGATTGAAAGCACACGCGTCAAACCCGACAGTTCGCCGGACTGTTCGTCGCGATAGACCATCGTTGTTTCCGAGAAACGCTGGGGCATTTCTTTGTACGAGTGCGGCCGTCTGGCAAAGATCTGCGTGTGATGCGGACAATTCATGGGCTTTACCGCGAACTCCTTTTCCTCGCGCGTCTCGATGCGGAACAGTTCGTCGCCGAACTTTTCCCAGTGTCCAGAGGTTTCATAAAGGTTCCTCTTCGTGAGGTGGGGAATGGTAACAGGCGTGTAGCCATACTGAGAACGGAGTTCCTGCACGTACGCGTCAAGCTGATGCCGGAGCACCGTACCCTTCGGCGTCCAGAGGGGGAGACCTGGGCCTACAAGATCGGAGAAAGTAAACAAGTCGAGCGCCTTACCAAGCACGCGATGGTCGCGCTTCTTGGCTTCTTCGCGCATGGCGCGATACTCGTCCAGTTCTTTCTTGGTGTCAAACGCGAGCCCGTAGATACGCGTTAGCTGTGGGTTTTTCTCGTCTCCGCGCCAGTACGCGCCGGCGATTCTGTCGAGCGTGAAAGAATCCGGTGCAATATCTTTCGCCGGACTCTCGCTGTGGCCGCCTCGGCAGAGGTCCATGAAGTCGCCGACGGTGTAGAGCGTAATCTGTTCGTCGCGCTCGGCGATCTCGTCGATGAGTTCGAGCTTATACGAGTTTCCTTTGAATCGCTTTTTCGCCTCGGCTACGGAAACCTTTTCGTGCGAGAACTTCTCCCATGAAGGGAGAAGTTCTCGCATTGTTTGCTCTAGCTGGGCGAGGTCTGCCTCGCCCGGCTTCTCCTCGCCGCCTGCGAAGTCGATGTCGTAATAAAAACCGTCTTCTATAGCGGGGCCGAGTGTCAGCTTAGCATGAGGATAGTGCTTCAGAGTCGCCGCGGCTAGAAGATGCGCGAGCGTGTGGCGCTTGTGTTCCAACGCGTCATTCATCGCCCAAATATATCATACCGAGGCGAAAGACAGCCGTGGATTTGCCAGCCGTCCCCGCGCTCTTGACAATGCTGCAGGGAGGCGTACGGTTCATCCGTATGAAAGAACAGCAGCCTATCCGGGTCATGTCCCCCTTGAATATCAGTGGATTTACCATGTTTGTCAGCGGCGCACTCGGTGTTCTATGGAACGGGTACGCGTTTGAACGGCATTACCCGCAAGTTGCCGGCACGGTCATGCCGCAGTACGCGGACATGACCCAGCCGGTTGCTGACTGGAGCGCACCGGAATGGGCGAATGTCTGGATAGGTGTCAGTGCGGTTGGGCTCGCACTCATCATCCCGCTCATTATAAGCGCGCTTCGCTCGACCGATTCGTGCACGGGCTCCCACAATCACCACGACCACTAAGCACCGCGGCACGCCCTATAAACCATGAGTGAGCGCGTTATCCGTAACCCCGATTTCTCCGAAGCCGCTATAAAGACGCTTACTTACATCACATATCTTGCCGCTTTATACGGCATCTTTCACATTATCGGACTTGCTATCAACCATATCGGCACCATCTATGGGCCTGAAGTCGATGACATTGAGTACGGTGAAGGAGAGGAGTATTACGAAAAGATAAACACCTGCCACCAACAGTGAATACTTGCCGGGAACAAGTACGACTCACCCGACTATTGGGACTGCATGAACCGTTGTTTTGAAGGTATATAGATTAGCCAAGCCCCTTCCCAGAAATTAGTGATTTCGTAAATCACTAATTCACAGGGTGTAGAAATTAGTGATTTCGTAAATCACTAATAAATCACTAATTTAGGGGGTTAGCCGAGTCCCTTCACCGTATCAATAAGAATGG
>JBHHWQ010000034.1:0-4416 GCA_046756605.1 Minisyncoccia bacterium
GCACAAAACAAAACGTCGGTGCGCAGGCACCGACGTTATTTAGTTGCCTTTGACTTTCAGTTTCGTTTTTCGGTCCTTATTGAGTTTCGGAAGCCGGATAGTGAGGAGCCCGTGTTTCTCGCTCGCTTCGGCGGCGTCCACGTCCACTTCGGCGGGTAAGACGATAGTGCGGGAGAATGCACCCCAGAACAGCTCACGATATACATAATCATCTTCTTTCACTTCCGATTGCTCCACCCGCTTGCCGCTTATCGTTACCATGTCGCGGGTTATGGAAACTTCCATCTCGTCGGGCCGGACCCCCGCGACCAGCGCGCGAATGACAATCTCGCTGTCTGTCTGGTACACGTCAACCGTCAGCTGGGCTTCGCCCGGCTCTTCAGTCACTGGCTCAGCCGCGGCGCCGGCAGAAGCCGGTGCCGCGGCTTCCTCCTCGAACCCCTCTTCGAACGAGTCGAAGCTATCGTCGTACTGAGTGCCGGTCAAACGGTCGAAAAACGATGGTTTCTTTGCCATGATTGTTATTGCAATTATACCTTGCTACTTTCGGATAAATAACTTTTCCCACCATGCTGGGCGAACGATACGCTTCACTCGCTCAAGAAGAAGGAGGAGGAAGAGTATCCCTACCCACACTGCGGCAAAAATCGTCAAGAGCAGGTCTGCGCTCGTACTGATTATAGAGAAGTTGAAAAGGGCGTGCAATGTGATGGCGAGGATAACTCCGACAAAGCCGTAGATGAATTTGTACAGCCGGCCTTTGTAGAACGCAAACGCTAACGCGCCGCCGATGGTAGCGGTTGAGAGCACGTGGATTAATGTCGCGCCGATGAAGCGCAGATTGCCGGTAATGAGCCCGTGCTCGAACTCGCCATTGGCGAGCGGTGTTATCAGAAACAACGTGTTCTCGAGCGCCGCAAACCCAAGCGCGATGGTAATAAGGTACATCGGGAAATCAACAGGTTCGTCCACCGCGCGGTTTCCAAGCACCGCTATCCAGCCGAGGCCCAGCTTCATCAGCTCCTCAAGCGCTGCCCAGATTAAGATGAGCAAGAACCCGACTTCGAAATAATTCGCCGCAAGCTTCTGGAGCGGCAAGACCAGGACGACCGCAAGCATTCCGGCGGCGAAGGCGCGCGCCACCAGGCGGCGCGGCTCTGGCCGCGCCGCGTCTTCAAAGAGCCAGAAGAAGAGCCAGATAAGGGTCGGCACGAACCCTATCAAAAACGCATACGAGAGTGACTCGATACTGGGCATCTCGTTTATTTTATCGCATTATCGCGAACTGGCTGTAGGCCAGTTCGCGATAATGAGGAGCTCCGCATCTTTCTTCGGCAAGCTCTGCCAGACCTCTTCCGTTACGAACGGCATGAACGGATGCAGGAGTTTCAGTGATGTGGTAAGAACCTCGTAGAGCGTATGCTGGCGCGACAGCTTCGCCTCCGTGTCGTCGCCATTTAGGACCAGCTTCGATTCTTCCAGAATCTGGTCTGCAAACTCGTGCCAGACGTAGTGGTAGAGTTTTTCTGATGCAAGGTGATACTTGAAGTTTTCAAAATCATCGGTTACATCAGCAATGATTTCCCGGAGCCGCTCGAGAACTTTTTTGTCAGCGTCGGTACGTTTTTCAATGGGTTTAGAAAAATCAACACCCTCGGTTTCGGTAAGAACGAAGCGGGTGATGTTCCAGAGTTTGTTCGCGAACTTTTTATACGCTCCCACTTTTTGAGGGTCAAGGTTTAAGTCGGTACCAGGCGTATTGCCGATGACCAACCCCATGCGCAATGCGTCCGTGCCGAACTGTTTAGTCACATCCAGCGGGCTGATAACATTACCTTTCGATTTCGACATTTTCTTTCCCTTTGCGTCGAGTACGAGCCCGTGGAAGTAAACATTTTTAAACGGCACGGTACCAGTGCGGTATATGCTCAGCATTATCATACGCATCACCCAGAAAAAGATAATATCCGCCGCCGTTTCCATAACGCTTGTGGGGTAGTACGTCTTGAAATCATCACCGTCGGGATACCCAAGCGCGATGAACGGCCACTGACCGGACGAGAACCATGTGTCAAACGTGTCCGTATCTTGTTCCCATCCCGCACCGGGCGACTCGACACTTATTTTCCACTCGCCGCCCTTATGCCATGCGGGGATAGGAATACCCCAGACGATTTGCCGCGATATGTTCCAGTCCTCTATGTTCCTAAGCCAGTGAAGCGCTATTTTTTTGTGTTGATCGGTCAGGATGTGCACGGCGTCTTTTTCTATCGCTTCAATCGCCGGTGCGGCCAATGAATCCATCTTCACGAACCATTGCTCGCGCACCTGCGGCTCGATAAGCGTCGCGCACTTGAAACACAACTGCACCGTATGCGTATATTGCTCATCGGTTTTCACCACCAACCCTTTTTCTTTCAGTTTTTCGATGATTTTCGGTCGCGCCTCGAGGATTTTCATTCCCGCAAACTCGCCGGCGATTGGGAGCAATTTTCCGCGCTCGTCGATAATCTGCTCCATATCAAGGCCGTGCCGCTTCGCTATCTCGAAGTCGGTTTTGTCGTGCCACGGGGTAATGGTCATCACGCCCGTTCCGGCTTCCATATCAACCGCCTTGTCTTTAATGACCGTTGCCACGATAGGCCCGTTTATCCACTCGGCTTCTACCTTCTGCCCATGCGTGTATTCCTTGTACCTCTCGTCGTCCGGGTGCATCACGACGTACTTGTCGCCGAATTTGGTCTCGGGGCGCGACGTCGAGATGGTAAACGGTCCGTACTGCAGGAACCAGTACGGCTCGGTCCGCTCCTCGTGGACGGTCTCCAGGTTTGAGAGCGACGTCTGATGTTTCGAGCACCAGTTCACGATGCGCTCACCTCGGTATAGGAGCCCGTCGTCATCGAGTTTCTTGAACGTGTCATATACCGTTTCAATGACCCGCTCGTCGAGTGTAAAGAGTTCGCGTGACCAGTCGCATGAGGCGCCGAGTTGCCGCAACTGCCCCTCCATATGCGACTTGTTGGTGAGCGTGAAATCGAGAATTTCTTTGTACAGCTCCTCACGAGTCATCTGGAAACGGGAGCGGTCTTCTTTTTCCAGCTTCTTTTCATACACGACCTGCGTTTCAAAACCTGCATGGTCCGCCCCTGGTACCCAAAGCGCACGCTTGCCATTCATGCGGGCAAAGCGCGTCATAATATCTTCCAGGGTTACGAACAGAGCGTGTCCGGCGTGCAGAGAGCCATTCGCGTTCGGCGGCGGCATGATGACGCTAAACGGCTCAGAACGTTCTGAGCCGTTTACGAGAGGCAGGTTGTCGGGATTGAGGTAGCCGGAATCTTCCCATTTTTTATAAATGGCTTCTTCCGTGGCTTGCGGGTCGTACGGTTTTAAAAACTTATCGTGCATGGCACCTATAGTACCGTTTCGGTGGGGAAATAACCACTGTTTATGGTGTTTTGGAACTTTTGAACGAGCCAGTCAGCACCAACGAAGAAAAGGCGTTATACTGGAAGTGGATATTACCAATCAACCAGCTGATTTAGTATGACCACACTAAAGACAGTATTTGGGGCATCTGTCGCATTACTCCTTATTGTCGCGTTCGCGCCTTCAGTTGACGCAAGTCACTCGTGGGGTAGCTACCACTGGGGGCGAACCGCAAGCCCATTCACGCTCGAGCTCGGTGACAATGTATCCGTTTCGTGGGATACCCACCTCGCGACTGCATCCACCGACTGGAGCGTCTCGAGCGTCTTGGACACGACAGTAAAAGCAGGGAAGTCAAATCGCAACTGCAAAGCGACTGATGGACGCGTCGAGGTATGCGCCAAGAGCTACGGATTCAACGGCTGGCTTGGCATCGCCCAAATATGGATTTCGGGCGAGCATATTGTGAAGGGCGCGGTAAAGATGAACGATTCGTACTTCAATACCGCAACCTACGACACGCCGGAATGGCGCCAGCTTGTCATGTGCCAGGAGATTGGACACACGCTCGGTTTGGGACACACGGACGAGAACTTTGACAATCCTCCGGAAGGGACGTGTATGGACTACACGTCCGACCCTACGCCGAACCAGCATCCGAATGCGCACGACTACGACATGCTTGAGGAGATCTATGCGCACCTCGACAGTGTGAATACCTACGCATCGTCTGATGACGGTGATAAAGGGGGTCCTGGAAACGGCAACGGTAAAGGTGGAGGCAAGGGTAAACGGCTCGGTATTAACCGTGAAATCGACCTTTCCGACCCGTCCGCCTGGGGCCGCGTGATACGGAGGGACGCCGCGGACAACCCTTCGCTCTTCGTTCGAGCGCTTCCGAACGGCGATAACGTGTTCACCTTTGTTACGTGGGTGAATGATTAGTAGGAATAAGGAAAACCACGATACCCAGATTGTTCTTCGGCG
>JBHHWQ010000035.1:0-4165 GCA_046756605.1 Minisyncoccia bacterium
CGCGCTCCTCAGTGGCGGCATTATCGGCCTTCGCCAGCCGGAGGTAAATATCCAGACGGTTACGGTACGCGGCACGCATTACGCAAACGAACAGATTCTCAGACATCTGATAAACAACGCGTTGGCCGGGCACTATCTTTTCTTCATCCCGAAAACGAGCACGTTCCTGTATCCGCGCCAAGCAATCGAGCGCGACGCGCTCGCACTCTTTCCAGCAGTGGAATCGCTCGACATCAGGCGTGACAGCTTTACGGCACTCTCCGTCTTCGTACTAGAACGCAAAACCGACGCGCTATGGTGCCATTCGTTCGCAAGCACCTCTCCATGCTACCTGATGGATGAAACAGGTGTCGTGTTTGAGAAAACGGATACGCGGTATGAGTCACTCATTACATACACGGGCCCCATGGGCGCGGGTTCGCCGCTCGGCGCGGCGTTCATGAGCGGCGACTATCCGGCGCTCCGCGTGTTCGTGCACGACATTGAGCGCGCGACCGGCCGCACGGCACGCACCGTCTCTCTGGATGAGCACGAAGATATCACGGTCATGTTTGGCGAAGGCGGGGAACTGCGCTACGCTCGGAAAGATGCGAGCGACGCTTTGTTGCAGAACATAGCGAGTGTGTTCGCTTCATCCCGCTTCCGAAGCGACGACGAACTCGAATACGCCGACTTTCGCTTCGGCAATAAGGTGTACGTGAAGTTTAGGGAGGAGTAAAGAGGTTTCGCGGAATGCTTGCGGGGGAGGATAGAGAGAAAAGAAAGGCACTTGACATATTTGATATAATATGTTTATAATAACCTTAGGTCGATTATTAGTAGATGCAGTAACCTTCATGAATATATGGCACAAGAACACAACCCAGAACACAACTATGGTACCACTACCCCTTGGTGGGCATATCCAGTAGGTGGAGCAGCGATACTTGGTGCGGTGGGAGCAGGTGGAATCGCCTTCGGAGCTGGCGCCGGCGCAACATACGATGCGTTTGATGGTGGCAATCTAAAGCTTGAGGTATTTGGCGCCGACATGACCGAAGCCGCACTATGGGGCCTCAGTGGCATTGGTGGAGTCCTAGGCATACTAATATTTGGGGTGCTCGCCAATAAAATTTTGGAGAACGCTTAGTAAGCGAAATCTTCCCACGACCAAAGCCCCGCCAGAAAGCGGGGCTTTGGTATAGTGCTCCTGCATGAAAGATTTTTGGAAGGAATTACCACGACCGTTTTTTGCCCTCGCACCGATGGCGGATGTCACTGATGCGGCGTTCCGCCGCATCATCGCCAAATATTCAAAAAAACCCGACATCCGACGTCGGGCATTTGTGACATGGGCCGAAAAACCCGACATCCGACGTCGGGCATTTGTGATGTGGACTGAGTTCGTTTCGGCGGATGGCCTCGTGTTGGCACCAGAAGAAGGGAAAAAGAAGCTCCTTGCCGATTTGCTGTATACAGAGTCCGAACGGCCCATCGTCGCACAGCTTTTTTCTTCACGTCCGGAGAATATAGAGAAAGCCGCTGCACTTGTCGCGAAGCTTGGGTTTGACGGAGTGGACATCAACATGGGGTGCCCCGACCGCTCCATTGAAAAGCAGGGCGCGGGCGCGGCGCATATACAGGACCCGGCGAGAGCGAAGGAAGTTATTGCGGCGGCAAAACAAGGGGCCGGAGGGCTTCCGGTGTCCGTAAAGACGCGACTCGGATACAACAAGGACGAACTCGACACATGGCTTCCACACCTTCTGGAAACAGGCCTCTCCGCTATTACCATACACGCGCGTACGCGCAAGGAAATGAGCAAGGTTCCCGCGCGGTGGGAGCGTATTGCACGCGCGGTCGAGCTCCGCAACAAACATGCACCGGAGACGCTGATTATCGGAAATGGCGACCTTGCCGACCTTAATGACGCGCACGCGAAAGTTGTAGAAACCGGCGCAGATGGGGCGATGCTCGGGCGCGCGATTTTCGGCAATCCGTGGCTCTTTTCAAAATATGGACACGCCGTGTCCATATTTAAAAGAATGCAGGTTATGGTAGAGCATACGAAACTTTTCGAAGAGCTCCTGCCGCACAAAAACTTTGCCATTATGAAAAAACACTACAAGGCATATGTGGCCGGCTTTAACGGCGCCGCGGAGCTTCGCGAGAAACTCATGTCAGCGGAAAATGCGGATGCTGTAGCACGCATCACCGAACATTTTCTCCGCGCGACGCCGGCCGATTGAGCTGACGCGGCGGCACCTTACTGTGGAAAGGCGCCGCCGCGTCTCCTATACTGCAAACAGTATGGGCGGGGAAGAACTTCTTGAAGAGATGAAAAGCTATGGCGCGATTGTCGAGGGACACTTCATTGGCACCTCCAACAAACACCTCGACACCTACATCGCAAAGGATGCAATCATGCCACACACGGCGTTTATTTCGCGACTCTGTAAAATGATCGCTGAGAAGGCCCTGCCGCACGAGCCGGATATCGTGGTCGGCCCCATCGCCTGCGGCATCATCATGTCGCAGTGGACGGCGCACCACCTTTCAGAGCTCTGCGGAAGGAACATACTCGCCGTTTTTACCGACGAGGTTGAGAGTAAACAGAAGCTCAAGCGCAAGTACAACCGCCTAGTTGACGGCGCGCGGGTCGTCGTGGTTGAGGATGTGGTCAATACCGGTGCGTCGATACAGGAGGTGGTTGATACAGTCAGCGAAAAAGGGGGCGATATTGTGCACGCGTACTCACTTTTCAACCGCGGAGAGCCGGACACGGTAGTTTCAAAGAAGCTCGGCGTGCCGTACGAGTCGCTCATCTACTTTCCGCGCCAGGCCTGGAACGAAGCGGATATGCCGGATTCACTCCGTGCAACTCCCGTGAGCGTCGAGTATGGCCACGGCGGCGAACATATAAGCGGATTAAAAGATAACTAAGAAAGTTTCGAATCAGGAGAGGGTACGCGGTATACTAAAGGCCATGCCAGAGGAAGTCGCGCTCTATCGGAAGTACCGCCCCGCCAAGTTCAAGGACGTCCTGGGCCAGGACCATGTGGTGGACGCACTTGAGGGTGCCATCAAAGAAGGGCGCACCGGCCACGCGTACCTTTTCTACGGTTCTCGCGGTACCGGTAAAACCAGCGTAGCCCGCATCTTCGCCCGCGCGCTTGGCGCATCCGACACCGATATCCATGAGATAGATGCGGCCAGCTACACGGGCGTGGACCATATTCGCGAGCTTCGCGATGAGGTTTCTGTCATGCCGTTTGCGGGCGAGAGAAAGGTGTATATCGTGGACGAGGTGCACATGCTCTCCAAGAGCGCGTTCAACGCGTTCCTAAAAACACTTGAAGAGCCGCCTGCACACGTCGTTTTTATCCTAGCCACCACCGAGCTCGAAAAAGTGCCCGACACCATCCGGTCGCGCTGTCAGACATTCACGTTCAAAAAGCCGACCACGAAAGCGGTTGCGGAAATGGTAACGAAGGTGGCGAAGGCGGAAGGGTTCACACTCGAGAAAGCGTCGGCCGAACTCATTGCGCTTCTTGCCACCGGCTCGTTCCGCGACGCCTTGTCTACATTGCAGAAGATACTCGTGTCATCGTCCGACAAGAAGGTGTCGGTGGCGGAAGTTGAAGCGATAACCGGAGCACCGAAAGGGGAGCTGGTTCGGCGCGTTTTGGAGGCGCTCGCAAAAGGGAACGCAAAAGACGCACTTGCGGCGGTCGGTGAGGCGGTTGAAGCGAATGCCGACATGGAACTGTTCTCATTACTTCTTCTCGACCGCGCGCGACTCGCACTGCTTCTGCGCTATTCAGCGGATTTCGCGAAAGACCTGATTGATGACCTTCCAGAAGCAGACAAAGAGGCCGTCAAAGGACTTGCCAAAGACGCCGAATCGCGGCTCAATTCGGAAACCTTGAAGAAGCTTATCGAAGCGTCCATTGCCGCTTCGCGCGCGCCGGTGCCGCACCTGCCGCTTGAGCTTGCGATAATGGAACTTGCCGAAATGGAACAGAAAACAGTGGATAGATAATAGGTCGGGGAAGTGCTACATTTGCAGTATATTCCGGGTTCGTCTAATGGCAGGACGCTTGGTTTTGGTCCAAGAAATTGGGGTTCGAGTCCCTGACCCGGAACTTGACTATGAATATAAAATATGGACACGCCGTGTCCATAT
>JBHHWQ010000036.1:0-4153 GCA_046756605.1 Minisyncoccia bacterium
TGACCCCACGGGGAATCGAACCCCGATTTCGGCCTTGAGAGAGCCGCGTCCTAGCCGTTAGACGATGGGGCCGAGAATTCTTAGGAATTTCGGCAGAAAACACGAATAGTCCGAAGAGAAAATCGACGACTCGGAGCCAAAGTTCCGAGGAGGAGATTTTATCCAGGAATCTTTGTGTTTTCAACGAAAGAACAAGAAGGCAAGGTTCCATCGTCGTTTGCACGATGGGGCCGTTGCTGTTTTATATCACAAAAACAGCCATAAAAGAAACAGTTTAAGCGACGCCAGGTCCAGGAGAAGAAGAAAACCCTTCGAAGAGTGAAGGGCTGTGATTCAGTCGTCGGGATCAATATCTTCGTCCCACCAAAGGTCGAGAGCGTCAGGGTGCCATGGGTCGCCATCAATAGGTTCCCGCTCCAACGATTCGTAGTTAGTTCGTGCCATACACTTCGCGATTGTAGCACTCATAACACTGGACACATCGGCCGCTTATCTTTTTTGTCGACTTGCCACATTTAGGGCACTTACACCATCCTCCTTCGATAACGCTGAAATATTCACGCTTCATATCACCTTCCTAAGTATACTCAAAAGAATCCATCGTCATCATCCTCTTCGTACTCTTCCCACTCTTCGCTCCCGCATATCGGATTGTTGCAGTATGATGGGCAGACGAGCCCTCTCGTCTTGAAGGTTCCACCACAATCTTCGCAGGTGCATATCCGGTACAGCTCTCCTAACACTTTTTCCATACGGCCCGATATGATATTAGTGATACGGATTATCTTGTCTGCAGGCAGGACATATGGAGCTGGAAATTGGATACTTCTTATTACAGCCCGGGTTTGAGCACTTTATTTTTTCATTTGGATTGCGATACTCGTATCGCGATACCGGTTCTGGGCAAATCTCTCGGCTCTCTTTCATGAGAGTTTTTTATCATACTATCTTTAAAAAGTCAATAGCTATTCAAATACGCTGTCCACTACTTTCTTTACCACACCACCGTCGGCCTTGCCCTTAAGCTCAGCCATCACCGCACCCATCAGGCGGCCCATGTCTTTCTTGTCGGAGACGCCGAGCTCCTGCTTCTTGGCTTCCACGACCTTCTGTACTGCATCGATGCTTATCTGGGCGGGGAGGTACGCTTCAAGGAGCGCCTGCTCTTGCCGCTCTTTTTCTGCTGATTCTGTTCGACCAGCTTTCTCAAACGCCTCTGCGGCTTCTTTGCGCTTTTTCACCTCGCGGCGGATGACCGCGATCGCGTCCTCGTCCGGAAGCTCGTCGGTCGGCTTTCTGCCGGTTGCCACGAGTTCGTTGGTAAACGCGGCTGAGAGCCCGCGAAGCGTGTCGAGCTTCACGGTATCCCGTTCCTTCATCGCGGCGGTCGTCGCCGCTTTCACGTCGCTTTGTATCATGAGATAAGTATAGCCCGTTGCGCGTTATACTGCTACCTATGGCAGAACCTTGGCACGCATTTTCACGGCATGATGCGCTTACACGCTTTTCCGTCGACGAGGCGTACGGACTTTCCAGCGAAGAAGTGCGTACGCGCCGTGCGGAAGCTGGCAGGAACGAGTTCAGTACCGAGCGTCAATTCGAGGCGCTAAAGCTCCTATTCAAGCAGTTCAAGAATCCGCTCTTCCTCATCCTCCTCGCGGCATTCGTCGGCACCATATACCTTGGCGAGACCGTGAACGCCGCTATTATTGCGGCAGCGCTTGCGGTAAACGTTATTATCGGCTTCGTGCAGGAGTACCGCGCCGGACGGGCGTTTGAAGCCCTGCTAAAGACCCAGGCGCCGCATGCACTCGTGCTCCGTGACGGGAAACCCGAAGAGATATTTGCGGCAGAGATAGTCCCGGGCGATATCGTGCTCCTTTCGGCCGGTATCATTGTGCCGGCAGACAGCTACCTGCTCGCTTCGTCTGACTTTTCCGTCTCTGAAGCGTCGCTGACAGGCGAGTCGCGTGAGGTTAAGAAGAAGGAGGGCGAGGTGCCGGCAGAGACGCCGCTTTACGAGAGAACGAACATGGTCTTCATGGGTTCGCCTGTCCTGACGGGCGAAGCCAGGGCGCTGGTCGTGGCGACCGGCGGTGCGACCGAGATGGGTGCGGTCGTTGAAGACCTGGAAACGTACCACGACGGCAAGACACCAGTCGAGAAAAGCATCCAGCGGCTTGCGCGCTTTCTTTCGTTCTTTGTCATCACTATCCTTATCATTCTGGTTATTACAGGACTTCTGCGCGGTATTGCCGCGTCGGAAATCGTGCTCCTCGCCATCGCGCTCGCGGTATCCGTGGTTCCCGAGGGTATGCCGGCCGCGGTAACAGCGATACTCGCCATCGGCATGGAGCGCATTCTCAAGGAGCGTGGACTGGTACGCAACCTCTTGGCGGCCGAAACACTGGGTTCAACGACGATCGTCTTGACCGACAAGACCGGCACTTTGACCGAAGCGCGGCTCGCTATTTCCGACCTCATAGCCGACGAAGAGCGCGGCTTCAGGAACCGGACACTTACTTCCTCACAGTGTGCGGTCCTCCGGGATGCTGTACGGGTCGCAGGCGCATTTGTTGACGGCGACAAAGCCAGTACTGGCTACGGCGACCCAATCGAGCGCGCCATCCTTTCAGCGGCGCTTGAGCGCGACGCGTTCCCGGATGTGGAGAAAGAGGTCGCGCGCCGCGCAGACGCATTACCGTTCAAATCCGAGCGGCGTTTCTCGGCCGCGCTCTATCCGGCGCTCGGAAAGCGGCCGGGAACTGCCTACTTCCTGGGCGCGCCTGAGCTTCTTTTGGAGGGCGCAGAAAAAATCCGCTTCCAAGGGAAAGAGGTCCGACTTTCTAAAGAGCGCCGCGAGGTCGTTGCCGCATCTATTAACGCGCTTGCACGCGAGGGGAAGCGCGTTATCGCGGTTTCGTACCGCAACATGGCCACCAAGGAACTGCCGCGTGGCGATACTGAAGAAGGCACACTTATCGAAGGCACGGTGTTTTCGGGCCTTATTGCATTCTCCGACCACGTACGGCACGACGTACCCGACGCTATCGCGGAAGTCGTGCGCGCTGGTGTACGCGTCGTGATGGTAACTGGCGATACTCCAGAAACGGCGTACGCCGTTGCCACGACGGCCGACATCGCACGAGCGGGTGAAAAGCCGGTTACTGGAAAGATGCTCGACGATATGGACGATGCAGAACTTTATCAAACGCTCAAGACCTCCTCGGTTTTTGCGCGCATCCTTCCGACACAAAAGAGCCGCCTGGTGGATGTACTGACGCGAGAAGGGGAGGTGGTCGCGATGACGGGCGATGGAGTGAACGACGCGCCCGCCCTGAAGCGCGCGGCAATTGGGGTCGCGGTCGGGAGTGGTACGGAAGTCGCCCGTGAGGCCTCCGATCTTGTGCTCCTGGAAGACAGTTTTTCCATTATTGTCGCGGCCATACGCGAAGGCCGGCGTATCATGGACAATCTAAAAAAGGCAGTGGTGCATTTAACGGCGACGAGTTTTCACGAGGTGTTTATTGTCTCTGCGGCGGTCCTCGCGGGGCTTCCGCTGCCCATTCTTCCGGCACAGATACTGTGGGTGAACATCTTTGAAGAGGGGTTCTTGACTTTTGGCTTCGCGTTCGAGCCGGGGGAGAAGCGGAGCATGGAGCGCTCGCCTCAGGAGCTCCGGATGCACACAGTGCTCACCAGCGGCATCCAGCGCCTCATCATCATGGCAGGTGTCATTACCGGCCTCTTCTCGATCGGGCTCTACCTCTGGCTCCTCTCGCGCGGACTTCCCATCGAGGAGATACGAACCATCATGTTCGTGGTTCTCGCGCTCGATGCTGCTCTTTTCGCCATTTCGTTGAAACAGCTTCGCCAGCCATTCTGGAAAGGGCCGCTCCTCAACAACCGGTATTTGGTGTTCGCACTTCTCCTTGCCGTCGTTGGTATCGTCGGCACACTCGCATACGCGCCGCTCCGCGAACTTCTTTCGCTCGCGCCCATCCGGCTGTTCGACGTCGTTGTGCTTTCCTTGGTCGCCCTGGTGAATATCGTGACTATTGAGTTTTCGAAATATATTGCCATCGAGCGGCCGCTTGCGGCAGAACAGGCCAAAATAAAGTATTAACTAGTATTAAAACTACACCCCATTACG
>JBHHWQ010000037.1:0-3729 GCA_046756605.1 Minisyncoccia bacterium
GTGATTTCTTTCATTGGGGGGCGCGGGGGGGTGCCCGATGCCCATCCCCGCGCCGGTAGCGGCTCTATCGCGGAAATCGCCTCATGGGGAAAAGCTTCACTTCTGGTGCCGATTCCGGAGACCGTGAGCCGCGACCAGACCCACAACGCGTTCGCTTACGCGCATGAAGGCGCCGCCGTAGTCATCGACCAGTCAAACCTATCACCGAACCTATTGGTCGCCGAAATCGACCGCCTGTTCACCAACCCGAAGATCCGCACAGACATGGCGGAAGCGGCGAAACGCTTCGCGCGCCCCGACGCCGGCGCAAAACTCGCCGAAGTGATTCTCGACACCGCACTTGAACACGAAACATAAACTATGCCGCAATTTGTCACCCGATTCGCGCCGAGCCCTACAGGGCTCCTCCATGCCGGTAATTACCGTACGGCGATATTCAACTACCTCTTCGCACGGCACCACAAAGGTACGTTCGTCGTCCGTATCGAAGACACAGACAAGAAGCGCTCCAAGAAAGAATACGAAGAAAACATTCTTGACTCGCTCGCATGGCTTGGGCTCGAATACGATTCTCTTCACCACCAGAACGAGTGGGTAGGGGAGCATGAAAATATCCTCAAGGACCTCGTGAACAATAACCATGCATACGTTTCAAAAGAGAAGAGCGAGGACGGGCAGGAACGAGAACTTATTCGCTTTAGGAATCCGAACCGAGAGGTAACTTTCACAGACCTCGTGCGCGGCGACATAACGACTGACACGACAGAGTTGGGTGATTTTGTGATCGCCAAAAGCTTTACGGAGCCGCTGTTTCATATCGCGAACGTCGCTGACGATGCGCTCCAGGGCGTAACCCACATCATTCGCGGTGAAGATCATATTTCAAACACACCACGGCAAATTCTTATTTACGAGGCGCTGGGCGCGCACCTGCCGCATTACGCGCACCTGCCGCTGGTCCTGGCCACCGACCGTTCAAAGCTTTCAAAACGCAAAGGTGCACGGCCGCTCCTTGAATATCGCAATCTCGGATACCCACCAGAGGCGCTCCTAAACTACCTCGCGATGCTCGGTTGGCATCCAGGAACCGACGAGGAACTATTCAATAAAGGCGCACTCATCGAACGGTTCGACCTCGACCAAGTGCAGAAAGCCGGTGCTGTGTACGACGAGGCCAAGCTCCGTTGGTACAGCCGCGAACATATTCTCATGATGAATGATGCTTCGTTCCAGAAAGAGAGCGAACGATTTATGTCTGAAAAAACCCGAGATGCCCTTAAAAAAACCGGACGCCTTGAAGATGTAATTCCGGTTCTTCGTGAACGTATAGAGACCTTTGGGGACATTGCCCAGATGGAGTATGACGGAGAGTTTGACTACTTCATCAACGCGCCGACGTACGATACTGAAAATCTTCTTTGGAAGAAAGACCAAAATAAGGAGGCAACCGAGAAGCGCCTGCAAAGGGTTCATGAGCTCCTTAATGCCGTTTCTGATGATGATTGGACCAACAAAAGCATAAAAAATGCCTTATGGGGTTTTGCAGAAGCGGAAGGGAAGGGGGAAGTGCTGTGGCCGGTCCGCTTTGCGTTAACGGGCCAAGAAAAATCCCCTGACCCTTTTACGGTCGCTGGTATACTTGGGAAGGATGAGACACTTTCTCGCATCAAACGCGCCGCCAAGCTTCTTACAGGCAAGTAGCGTCTTTTTTCTTTTGACGCTTACCCTTGGCGTGCTGCTTTTTACACTTCCGGCCCGCGCTGACACGGTTGCCGAGCTTCAAAGCAAGATCGAGGAGAAAAACTCCCAACTTGCGGCGCTCGAAGCTGAAATTGCACTCTACGAGACGGAGCTCACGAAGGTTGGTGCGGACCGCAAAACCTTAGAGGCCGAAATCGCGCGCCTTGACACTTCACGTAAAAAAATTGCCACTGATATTGCCGTTACTAACAACCGCATTGAAACAGCCGGGTATGAACTCGAAGAGCTGGATGCGGCCATTGCCGACAAGGAACGACGTATCGATGAAAGCAGGGCGGCAGTCCAAAAGTCGCTCCGTCTCATAGCGCGCATCGACGATGTGCCGCTGGTCGAGCATTTCCTTGCAGGCGTAACATTCTCAGACGCGTGGGAAGAGGCAGACCAACTACGACGGATTCAACTCACCTTGGGAGACGAGATTATGCGTCTTGATGCCGTTCGTCAAGGCCTTGAGGAGGACTACACCGCGGTTGCCAGGAAACAGGGCGAACTTATCTCGTACGAGCGCCAACTTTCCGGCCAGAAGAGTGTTTTAGACCAGAACCGTCAAGAACAGTCACAAGTCCTCGGCGCGACCAAATCGAAAGAGGCGGAATATCAGCAGCTACTAGAAGATAAGCGTAATGCCCGTGAACAGTTGGAAGCAGAACTTCGGAGTTTTGAGGCGGAGCTCCAATACACCCTCGACCCGTCGAAGATTCCAAGCCCCGGCTCCGGTGTCCTTTCGTTCCCACTCGATCCAGATTTTATGACCCGCTGTGGCGACCGCAAGGGTGCGTTCGGAAATCTGATGTGTGTAACACAGTATTTCGGCAACACGCCGTTCGCGCAAAGCGGCGCGTACAACGGCCAAGGGCACAACGGCATGGACTTCGGCGCGCCTGAAGGAACTAGAGTCATCGCCGCGCACGCCGGCGTTGTCGAGGCAACGGGAAATACCGACCAAATTGTTCATGGAAGTAAAGTGCGTGTAACATTTAGTCGGTTAAATGTCCGCACTGTGCCGAACGGCAGTGTTGCCGGTACACAACGCTCCGGAAGTATCGGCAGGGTGGTCGATGGTCCGATTACTGCGGGAGATTATGTATGGTGGCGTGTTGATTTCAATAAAGGCAGTGACGGCTGGGTGGCTAGCGCCGCCATTAACAACATGTGCTACTCGTACGGTAAATGGGCACTCATCAAACACGCCAACGGCCTCGCGACGCTGTATGCGCACCTCTCACACATCGGCACCTCAAAAGGGGAAGCGGTGGCTACGGGCAGTTTTCTGGGCTATTCGGGCAATACCGGGTATTCAACCGGCCCGCATCTGCACTTTACGACGTATGTGGCGGATCAGGTGCGCATCGTACGCCTCGGCGACATTAAAACCATTACGAACTGCGCCGCGGCCGAGATACCAGTCGCACCAACGGAGGCGTACCTCAACCCGCTGAACTACCTCTAAATATTGACTATTGGTTCTATATATTGTCTAGTTTAATATACACAGAAAAACGGATGTGGCATCAAGATATGCCGTTTTTTGGTATGTAATGTGTAGTGGAAGTATTATCAGTAATAATCTAATTCTATGAGATATTTACACGCGCTCGCGTTCCTACTTCTCGTCATCGGTGGTCTGAATTGGGGCCTTTTGGCGATAACCGGCTGGGAAATCGGCGCATTGTTCGGCGGTATGGACGCCTTGGTGTCGCAGATTATCTACATCCTTGTTGGTGTTTCAGCTGTCTACTTGGCATTCACACACAAGAGTGACTGCAAAACCTGCTCGGTAAATCACAGCCCAGAGGCGCTGTAAGCCGAAGGTTTGTAGGAAAAGTATGACAAAGATCACGTCTTCGGGCGTGGTTTTTGTCAGTTGCACCGCCCATAATAGTTACAGAAATACATAATAGTTACAGAAATAAAAGAAGGTGGAGTTCTTTATCTTATATCTTATCCCTACTATGACAAGGCGCATTT
>JBHHWQ010000038.1:0-3403 GCA_046756605.1 Minisyncoccia bacterium
GGTGGTGGAACCGTGATGCTCGCCTCGCACATCGCGGTACCGCCGGGGCCTTCCGCAGTGAGTTCGTATGTGTGTGTACCAACGCCCAAAGGCGGCACGAATGTATGCGAGCCAGAGAGCGCGTGAGTGCCAAACGTCGATGCGGTAACGCAGGTGAACGTATCCTTCCCCTCAATATGGCTGTTCGCACCCTTCGCACTTCGCTGGGTCCAGCTCGAGCCGTTCCAGATAAGAACGGTATTGTTTTCCGGACTCTTGTACTTCCGGCTCCCGAACGTGCCGTTCACCGTGCCTGGGAAAAGGACAGAACACAGGCGGTCGGCCGTCAATTTGTCGGCATGGAAGCCGTCGATGAACGCGGGTGCATTAGGGTCAAACGAAGCGCCCGGAACACCGTTCGCCTGAAGTTCTGCCACTATCTCATTCCCGTTCTGCACCTCAAGAGCGGTAAAGGTTCCGCTGAACACGCCGGCTCCGGCAGGGATGGAGCCGCCAGAAGCGCCTGGAACCGCGGGTGAATCGGTCAGCGGCACGATGGAGACGATGTTCGCGTGGTCGCTCGTCCAGGAAATCTCGTCTTTCGTGAGGTCGAGCGTACAGACAGGCGCCGCAGGCGGCTGGGGTGGTGGGGTCGGGACGAACGTGCCACCGCCACCGCCACCGAAGAACGTGGTGTTGTCATTAAAAAGCGGCTCAGAGAACGAGTTGTAGAACCAGAAGTCGAACACGCCATAGTCAAACGAGCCGCAGCCGCCGCAACCGATAGACGCTTCCGCTTCGCGAGAGCCGAGTATGGTTTCTGGTGCTACGGCGTCGAACGTAACCCACGCGCCTGCGAAAAACAGTATGGAAACACCGAACGTTGTGAAGAGTTGTCGTAGTGTCATATGCTTAATCATCAGTTGATGGCGGTACGTCCGAGATATTCGGCCTCGACGACCACCCGCTCACCCGGGTCGCCGAACGAGTTGCAGGTAGAGAGGAAGAGGTTCTGGCCGTTTTCGGTAAGCGGGATAAGCGCCTCGTCTGCGCGCGCAAGTGCGACCGAACGGACGGCATACTCGTAAACCGACGTCGTGGAGTAGATTTTGATGACATCGCCCGCTTCAAGTTTCTGAAGACCGTTGAACGCTTTGAACGCTGGGTTCCTGACCACTGGCAAGCCGCTCTGGTGCCCAAAAAGGAACATGGTCGAATCCTCGCCGAGAAGCGCCGAACCCGGATACCGGACCGCACCGGAAAGGAGCGCGTCGTCAAGGATCGGAATAGCGCTTGACGACGGATTCTCGATGACCGTGTCAACGCCGGCGCGCTCTATAACCACGCGCGTCGGGACTTCCGGAGTGGTGCTGCGTTCCGCCGCGTTCGAGGTTTCCGCGAACGCGGCGCCGTCCGCGCGTGTGCCTTCGGGCCGCTCCGGGACGAAGTCGATAACAAAAAGCACAACGGCAGTCGCGAAGAATACGAGAAAAAACACCACCAGAAACCGGATGGTGCACGCATTCATCGCCCGAACGTTGTGCTCCATGTCAAAAAGATTCTATAAGACAAAACACTATTTGTCAAGATTCTGCGGGCACGGCAACGCAACGCCACTCAAATTCGCCTCTGAAGCGGGGGCACGATCACATGATAGTCAAATGTGCGACGTCCGACGTCGCACATTATGACGTCGCACATTTGAAAAACAGTGTGTGCGACCCTCTGAAATCGTTGCACTCCAACCTAGAATGCAAGTCAAAATCTTGACAAAGCAATTTTTATGTGATATCTATTCAAAGACGAAAAAATGAACGGACAAACTCCGAAGAACGGTTTCAGGAAAAGCGCTATGCATGTGCTGGCGGTGGTCGGCTTCATCGCGGTCCTCATCGGCGGGCTGTGGGGCTCCATTCTCGTCGCCCGCGCGACACCGGGCGCGTTTACCTCGCTTGCCGCGGCCATCGTGTCGGTCACGAGTGTGTTCATCCCTGCCGACGATGAGGGCGACACAACAACTCCTGAAGAGGCGGCTGAAACGGAAGTGGAAGAGTCGGCCGACACAGGCGAAACACAGGTCAGTGGCTCAACCGAGCGCACTGCCGGAAATGAGACCACGACGATCGAGGTCATCTCGACCGGCGGGACTCCGTCGAGCGATCCAAACGGCTTCGTGGACCTCTCGGCTCGCGTTATTGAGATCGGTCTTGTGGACAAGGCAACCGGCAAGTTCACCGCCTCCTCGTCTCCAAGCCGCTCGGCGTTCAATCAGCGCGCGGCGGTTCGCTTTTTGGTCGAGAACCTCGGCACTAGGACGAGCGGCCAGTGGACGTTCAACGCGGTCCTCCCGACCTTCCCTTCGCATATTTACAGCTCCCCTTCCCAACTCGCGCTCGCGCCCGGCGACCGCACCGAGTACACGCTCGGCTTTGACAGTTTTGAAGAAGACGGTGAAGGAACGCTCATTGTGAACGTGGACCCAACAAACAGTATCAACGAGCCCAACAAAGACAACAACATCCTCCGCGTGACGGTTGTGCTTACCGACTAATCATTCATAAGTTTCATCATGGCCGCGCAGAAAATAAACCCGGCTTAAGTGTGAATGAGTTTTTGAAAATCCCGCGTGTCAACGCGGGATTTTTATATATCGAGGTTGGCGGGAAAATAAAAGAAGTCCGACTTCCTTTATTTTTATATATCGAGGTTGGCGGGAAAATAAAAGAAGTCGGACTTCTTTTATTCGGGGCTTCTTTTATTCGCATCGCGAACTCGAAAGTAGTGTGCTACGTAACAATGATATTTTCAAGACGATTTTATGAGAATTGTATCCAAAACCTCGCATACTCTCGCGTACATCAAGCTCTCGTTCTTTCGCCCTTTTGTTTTCACGAGACGGCGAGCTTACTGTAATCCAGTAGTCATTCAAAACATAGAACTTAACAATTACAGCGTTGCGTTTGTTAGCGTCTACCAATTCGTGGCGCTTGCTTACTTTATAGAGAATCCTGGCACAGAGTTGAACGAAAGATTAGTTTCTATATGAATCGGCCTGATTTACATATCTGATACAGTCAGAAACTGTATCGTACCAATCGCCACTGATTGGAGGGAGGTATTTCGCTATTGTATGTTTCCTCTCTAGAAGAATCTCTACAAAAAGCTAGAAATCGCGCCTGTCAGGAAAACTAACTATTGGCAAGGTCGCGCATCACATTCTCGAAGCGCTTTGCAAAGTCCTCTACCCAGCGGCTAATCTTTTGATAGCGCGGAGTTGTCTTGCGAGATGTGCGACCTACGGTCTTCATATAAACAATATACATTTTGAATAGATCCTTGTAAAAGAGAAATAAAAACTGTGGAAACTGATTAAATATCCAAATTGGCGGTTTTGGCGTTACTCTGAATAAAGCTCTTTCGCGCC
>JBHHWQ010000039.1:0-3332 GCA_046756605.1 Minisyncoccia bacterium
TAAATCACTAATTTAGGGGGTTAGCCGAGTCCCTTCACCGTATCAATAAGAATGGACGGTTCGTCATTGCGGAACGATATCTTGCCTTTCAGAAGAAGGCACCGGCCTTCCTGAAGCGCCTCTTTCGCTTCATGGTAAACCTTGGGAAAAGCGACCGCTTCTATCGCCGCCTCGCGGTCGGCGATGGTAAAGAATCCCATACGCTCTCCTTTTTTCGTGAGTATCGTCTTCGCGGCCTCCACAACGCCGCCGATAACAAGCGGATAGCCCTTGCGTTCCTCGGCCAAGGCGTCGCGGATTGAGTGTTTGTATTTTGAAAGTTCCTGCGTGAATCGGTCAACCGGATGCCCCGATACGTATATGCCCAAGAGCTCCTTTTCCCACTCAAGCTTGTCAAAGAGAGGTGTTGTATCAACGGCCGCGACCTCGATGACTGGCACGGTTCGCTCAAGCGTGAAGAGTGCCGCTTGGTTTTCCGGCGCGGCAGTGCCACTGCCTTGTGCCGCAACGATGTCGTCCACGCGCTCAAGCATTGAGACGCGATCACCGAACGCATCCAATGCACCTGACTTGATGAGCGCTTCGAACCCGCGCCGGTTCGCCACTGAATGCGGAATACGACTCGCCAGGTCGCCGAGCGACGCGAACGGCCCGCCTGCTTCGCGCTCTTCTATGATGCCGCGCGCGGCAGCTCCACCAAAGTTCTTGATGGATGTGAGCCCGAAGCGGATGGTCTTGTCATCAACCACGGTGAATGTCGCAGCCGATTCATTGACGGACGGCGGCAAGACCTGGATGCCGAGCCGCACCGCCTCGGCAACGTGGACCGCAATCCGCTCCGTGTTGCCTGAATCGGCTGTCATCAGGGCCGCCATGTAGTCGGCGGGGTAGTTTGCCTTCATGTAGGCGGTCTGGTAGGCAACACGGCCGTAACTTGCGGCGTGCGCCTTGTTGAAGCCGTAGGCGGCGAACGGCTCGATGAGCTTCCAGATAGCCTGGGCTTTCGAAACAGAAATCTTCCCGTGCTCGACGCATCCGTCGATGAATTTCTCCTTCTGTGCCTCCATCTCTGCTGGAATCTTCTTGCCCATGGCTTTGCGCAGGTTGTCGGCTTCAAGCCATGAGTAGCCGGCAATCTCGACCGCAGTCAGGAGGACATCGTCCTGGTAGGTGATGATGCCGTACGAGCGTTCAAGAATCTTTTCCATTCGCGAGTCGAGGTACGTGACGAGCTCGGGGTTATTTTTTCGCGCGATATATTGGGGGATGGACTCCATCGGCCCGGGGCGGTAGAGCGCGACCATGGCGTTGATGTCGTGGATTGTCGTGGGTTTAAGCTCCTTGAGATACCGCGTCATACCGCCGCCGCCGAGCTGGAATACGCCCTCCGTTTCGCCGCGCGCGAGCATGTCAAACGTCTTCTTATCGTCAAGCGGAATATTTTCGACATCCACCTCCTCGCCGGTGCGCTTGCTGACGCGCAAAACCGCGTTACCGAGAATGGAGAGGTTCTTGAGCCCCAGGAAGTCGAATTTGAGGAGCCCCACGCCGCCGTACTCGTCGGTAATTGAGTACATGTCGTACTGGGTGATGATGGATTCGCCGTGAGGGTCCCACTGGATGGGCGCGTAGTCGGTAACCGGCGCTGGCGCAATGACGACGCCTGCGGCGTGGACCGAGATATGCCGTGCATTTCCTTCGATACGCCGCGCCATATCGATGATGGTTTCCACATCTTCGTCCGATTCATAGAGTCGCCGCAGGTCCTCCTCGAGCTCAAGCGCGCGCTCGATAGTCATCGGGAATCCCTGGCTGCCGAATGGTATGAGTTTCGCCACGCGGTCGCCCACACCGTAGGGATAGCCGAGCGCGCGCGCGACATCGCGTACCGCCGCGCGCGCCATCAGAGTCCCAAAGGTGCCAATCTGCGCAACATGATCTTTCCCGTAACGCTCGCGCGCATAGTGAATCATCTGGTCGCGGCTCGAGTCGGCGATATCCATGTCGATATCCGGCGCTTTCGGCCGCTCGGGGTTCAAGAAACGCTCGAAGGGGAGGTTGTACTCCAACGGGTCGATATTCGTGATGCCGGTGAGGTATGAAACCAGTGAGCCCGCGGCGGAACCGCGGGTGGTAGTGATGATGCTATGCTCGCGCGCGAACCGCAAAAGGTCAGCCACTGCCAGAAAGTACGACGAGTACCCCTTGTTTTTGATAATGCCAAGCTCGTAGGCGAGGCGCGCTTCGGCTTCATCCGTTTTTTCCATATTGCGAAGCGCGAAGCCCTTCTGCGCAAGTGCCGCAAGCGCGCTGTCGTACGTCGCGCCGTCGGGAAGCGGGAACTCGGGGAAGATCCACTTTCCAAAATCGAGCGTTACGTTCGCGCGCGCAACTACCTCCTCAAGGTTTTTCAGTGCGTCCGGATACTCACGACAGTGTTCTTTGAAAGTGCTAGGGTCGGGAAACGATTGGTCGCGCTCATCGACTATCGCGCTCGGGTCAGCAATCTTCCGCACAGCATTCCTGACTACCCGATCCTCCGGTTCGAGGTAGAAGATGTCGCCGGAGGCGACCGGTGCGAGCGCGGCCGCTTCGACGAGCGCGTGCTCGTTCTGAGTGGCGTTCCATTCGATACAGCCGTACAGCGATCCTTCGGAGAAGATGCCTTTCAGTTTTTCCGCGAGTGTGTTCCCGCCGGCGCGAAGGGCATCAGCCGGCACGAGCGCGATGAGCCCTCCGCAATGTTCAGCCAGTTGTGCTTCGGTCGCGTGCGGGTCGCCTTTGTGTTCAAGGTGCGCCGCTGAAACCAGCTTGATGAGGTTATGGTAGCCGCCGTTATTTTCCGCAAGCAGGATGATGCGGGTACGAACCTCCAATTCAACGTCGAGGTCAACGCCGATGATAGGCTTCACTCCCTTTTTTTCGCACGCCTTGTAAAACTCAATGGCTCCGTATAGGTTATTGCGGTCGGTCAAAGCAAGCGCCGGCGCGCCGCTTTCCGCGGCGCGCCGGACCAGCGCGTCCACCTGGGCCACGCCGTCCAGTAAGCTATAGTGAGAGTGGACGGAAAGATGAGCGACGGACATAGTCATCAGTATAACGCGCGGCCCATAATCATCGGCATTGACGAAGCGGGTAGGGGACCGATTGCCGGGCCGGTGACGGTTGCGGCAGTGGCCTTGCTTGAGCCGCTTTGCTTTGATGATTTCGAGGGGGTGAACGATTCTAAGAAGCTTTCGCACAAAAGGCGGGAGGGGATTCGCGGGCTCATCGATGCGCTCAAAAAGAAAGGCGCACTCAAAACCGCCGTGCACTCAACACCTGCCGAGGTA
>JBHHWQ010000040.1:0-3157 GCA_046756605.1 Minisyncoccia bacterium
GTCAGCAAATTCTTTCCATAGTGATTTCGTAAATCACTATTTTTTGTTTCTGCCGTCTACAAGTAAAAGAAACGCCCGACCCCATGCGTTCGGGCGTCTCCCGCTGCTTGGTCCCCCTTTAGGAAGGCACCTTCCGCCAATGCTTTCAAGTGGGAAGCTCTTCTCGAGCAGGTTCCCTTAGAAGTGTTAATTTTTAGGGAAGTGCTTCGGAAAGAGTGAACCTACATATTAGTGTATGCACGTCTTGATTTTCTGACAAGACCCGCCCAGGGCTGTTTTCTGTTCACAATCTGTGCACATGCTGTGGAATGAGAAAGGAACAACTCTGTGGATTGTCATGTGCATAAGAAAAGCCCCTGTGCGGGGCTTTCGGCATACTCCGGCGTTGTACTTTCGTAAGAATCGATGAAATACGAAGCGTCAAGGAGCGAGTACCCGAAACGTACTAAATGGATACGACGAGGATTCGAGCGGCTCTGATAACGAAGCAGTTCGCGATTCTTACGAAGGGCTACTTCATGTGTGCGGAAGCGAGTTTAGTCATCTCAAACATAGTCACTTCGCCCTTCCCGCCGAAAACCGCCTTCAGCTTGTCGTCCGCCAGGATGTTCCGCTTGTTAGCCGGGTTCTGGAGGTCATGCTTCTTGATGTACTCCCAGAGTTTCTTCACCACTTGCGAGCGCGGCATGGGGCCGGGGCCGACCACCGCTTCAAGTTCGGCGGAGAGCTCAAGCGGCTTCAAGAGCGCAGGGTTTGCTTTCCTTACCATACACGTTGTGCTTTTCAACCTATTATTTTCTAATATTGGACTTTCACATTGTATACCACAGATAGGCACCTTTTTCTTGTGGCGTGGATAGGGAAGGGGGGTCCGGTAATATAGCTCTACAGAGCCGTTTTTGTCTTCAACCTCCGCCATGCTATGCTTGTGGTGCTATGGAAGAGGGATTGCATATCTCAATCGCACCGAGCGCAATTACGGAGCTTTTCGGGCTCTCTATCACTCCCACACTCATCACCTCGTGGGCGGTGGTGGCGCTTTTGGTTGTAAGCGCGCTCTTTATCGGCCGCTCCTTGAGGGAAGTACCGGGCAAGGGACAGGTCGCGGTCGAGTATCTCATCGCGGGAACGTATGGGTACGTCGAAGAAGCCCTGGGGAGTGCGAAGCTTGCCAGTCGCTTCTTCCCGCTCATCATGACACTCTTCGTTTTCATTCTCGCCGGAAACCTGCTCGGCCTCTTCCCGTTCATGGAGTCCGTGGGTATCTACCAGCATGGCGAGTTTACGCCGCTTTTCTATCCAATAAACGCCGACCTCAACATTCCGCTTGCGCTCACCATCATCTCATTCCTTACCATCGAGATTTCCGGCGTCATTTACCTCGGTTTTTTCACGTACGTGCGGAAATTCCTTAACTTTTCCTCACCAATGGCGTTTGCCGTGGGGCTCCTAGAAATCATCGGAAACCTAGCGCGCCTGGTCTCTCTTTCATTCCGGCTCTTTGGAAATATCCTGGCTGGGCATATTCTCATCCTCGTCATCATGTTCTTCGTGCCGTTCCTGGCGACAGTGCCGTTTATTGGCTTCGAGATATTCGTGGCACTGATGCAGGCGGCTATCTTCGCGCTGCTCACACTCTTCTTCATCAAACTTTCCATCGAAAAACCCCACGCGGCGTAATTAATCGTGGTACACTAGGAGCGGCCCGGGCCCGGCTTACGGCCGCTTCGGGTGCGTATTATTAATACTGAACCAATCGGTATGGATATAGAAGTTGCAAAGACATTAGGCATGGCAATCGTCGTGGGTTTTGGCGTCGTGGGGCCGGGCATCGGCTTAGGAATCCTCGTCGGCCGGGCACTCGAAGCAATCGGGCGCAACCCCGAGGCGAGCGGGAAAATTACGACCAACATGTTCATCGGCATTGCCGTGACCGACGCATTGGCGATCTTCGCGCTCGTGGTCGGATTTATTATCAAGTTCACTTAAGGGCACGAGAGAAAACGGCACGCTACTTCGTTACAGAACCCACTGTTGGTCTCGTATCCTGAAAGGGCGAAATCATTGAACGTATGGCAGAGTTATTCTCCGCATTCGGCATTGAGTGGCAGTTGCTTCTGGCACAGGCCGTCAATTTCGGCATTGTGCTTTTCGCACTGACCTACTTCCTCTACCGGCCCGTGCTCCGGCTCCTTGCCGAGCGGCAGGAGAAGATAGCGAAGGGAGTACAGGACGCGGAAGCGGCGACGGAGGCCCGCGCGGCGACCGATGCTGAACGCATGCGGATAATCACGGCGGCCGAGAAGCAGGCCGAGAATGTCGTGCGCCATGCAGCAGATGAGGGGAAGCGCGAGCGTGACTTACTAGTCCAGAGCGGGCAGGTGCGCGCCGACGGCATCGTCAAAGATGCGGAGGAGCGCGCCGAGGAGCTGAAGCATGGCGCCATTAAGGAGAGCGAGCAGGAGATTGCACGCGCGGCTGTGCTCGCGGCGGAGAAAATACTAAAAAAATCGTAGTATGTCGCTTACATCAAGCTACACAGCGCTCTTGAAAGGTGGAGTCGATCCGGACCGAGTGCTCGCCTACATGAAAACAAAAGGGCACCTGCCGCTCTTGCCGCGCATCGTTTCCGCTCTGGAGCGTGCGCCGGACTCTCATTACCGCGTCATCGTTGCCGACGAACGCGCGGCGAATGCGGCGCGTGCCGAACACCCTGACGCAGCGGTATCTGTCGACTCGCGCATCGTCGGCGGCACGCTCACTCGCAAAGGTACGACGCTTACGGATAAGACATACCGACGCGCACTCGTTAGGATTTACCAGGAAGCGTTACATAACGGACAGTAGGAACCATGGCAGACAACACAGTCATTGAACGTTTGAAGAAGGCGATAACGGACCTCGACCTTGATACGAAAGATGAGGAGGTTGGCATTGTTCGCACGGTCGGCGACGGCATTGTCGAGATAGAAGGTCTTGCGGACGCCGCGATGGCTGAGATGCTTGAGTTTGACGAGTCCTCCGTCTCGTCGGTTGAGAAGGCGATTGTGAAGGATACGAAGCTCTTCGCGCTGGTTTTGAACCTTGAGGAAGACGTGATCAAAGCCGTCGTTTTGGGCGACGCAAGCCGTGTCGCCGAAGGGATGGTTGTGAGAAA
>JBHHWQ010000041.1:0-2983 GCA_046756605.1 Minisyncoccia bacterium
GGATTGAAGATGTCCAGAGGGTCGAGAATTGCTTCGGTCTGACAAAAGAGCGCGGTCATATCGGGCCCGAACATCCGCTCGACGTAGGGCGTGCGCACGAATCCGTCGTTGTGCTCGCCGGTCAGAGAGCCGCCGTAGCTAAGGACTAAGTCATACACCTTCTCTGAAAGCTCTTTAACGATACGGCGTCCGTCCGGGTCGTCCGGGTCCATGAGCGGAATGATGTGGAAGTTTCCGTCGCCCACGTGCCCGGCAACTGTGTATGTGAGGTCATACGTGTCGAGAATGGCGGAAAGCTCGGGCAGGAAGTCGGGAAGTTTTTCTGGCGAGACGACAAAGTCGTCGATGAACGGTGCTGTGCGCTTGCCGCGGATTTTGGTGCGAAGCAGGTTGAAGCTCTCGTGCCGGACCGTCCAGTATTTCCGCGCCGCGCGCTCGTCTTTCGCGAGGAATGTTTCAAGTCGGAGGCCTTTACCTTTGACGTTGGCGATAAGCGCTTTTGCCTGTCCAAGTGCTTCATGTTGGTTGTCGCTCCGAAACTCGACGAGGAGGACGAGCTTCGGGATACCGCTTGTCAAGAGGCGCCACATTTCCGGAAGGAACGAGAGCCCGAGTGAGAAGATATTCGTCTTCATCTGAAGCGCGAACTCCGGGAAGTATCGCGCGGCGAGTGAGAACGTCTTGTCATCGTATGATTCAAAACTGTCAGGCTCGTGCGCGAGGATCGCGGGGACGAGCGTGCCAAGGTCTTTGATGTCGTTCACAAAGACGACCGCCATCGAAGCGCGCTTCTTCGGCCGCACGAGCCGGAACCGTATCTTCGTGATGATGCCCATCGTCCCCTGGCTCCCCACCATGAGCCGAGCGATGTCGAGCGAATCCTTCCCGTCGCCGATATCCCACAGCGCGTAGCCGGAAGAATTCTTCTCCACGGCCGGACGCGCGTCTCCGATGGTTTGCTGGTTTTCCGCGACAATCCTCGCGATGTCGCGGTAGGCGCGGCCGATAAACGAGTCCTCCGTCATCGCTCCTTTTAATACGCGCCCCTTGAGGTTTTTCAGTGTGTGCACTTCGCCGTCCGCGAGTACCATCTCGAGCTCTTCTACGTAGCGCGCGGTCTTGCCGTACTTCAGGTTCTTCTCGCCGCCCGAATCGTTCGCCGCCATACCGCCTACGGTACAGATATCGCGGCTCGCAGTGTAGCTCGGCAGCTCCAGGCCATTTTTTTGTGTTTCTTTGTCGAAATCACGGAAATAGACGCCGGGCTCGACTACCGCGTACCCGCCCCTTTCGTCCTTGCCGACCTCGAGTATCCGGTCGAAGTGCGCGAGCATGTCGACGACGATAGAGGCGTTCAGTGGGCCGCCGCTCATATCGGTGCCGGCTGAACGCGCCGTGAGCGAGAGGTCCCGCCCCTTCTCTTTCTCGGCCGTGACGAACCGCACCAGAGCTTGGACATCCTGCGTGTCCTTGGGCTTGACGACAACCTGCGGCTTTACCCTGAATAAGCTGGCATCGCGGCTGTAGGCATCCCGCGTCTCCGACGAGTCGTCCACCTCCCCTTCAATCACGGCGCGCAGTTCGTCTGCTAAACTCATATGAATATGGTACCAAGAAAGAAAAATGGGGTACACTAGTTACATGACGTACGATTTTCTTGCAGTCGGCGACACTGTTACCGACGCGTTCATCACGCTCGAGGATGCGCGGGTGCACTGCGATGTGAATGATGAAGCGTGTGCCATCTCCATGCGCTGGGGTGACAAGATTCCCTACAAGGCCCTGACTGTGGTTCCGGGTGTCGGCAACAGCGCAAACGCCGCCGTCGCCGCGCGGCGGCTCGGACTCAAAACCGGCCTCGTCACCGACATCGGGAAAGACATGTTCGGCAAGGAAATTATAGAGCGCTTTGCCGAGGAGAAGCTGGATACGACGTACGTACGCGAGCACGACGGCATTCCTACGAACTATCACTTCGTGCTCTCTTACGAGGCCGAACGCACCATCCTCGTCAAGCATCAAAAGTACCCGTACGAATTCCCCGAGGAGTGCGAGCCGCCAAAGACCCTCTACTTCTCATCTGTCGGAGAAGGGACCGAAAACTACCACGACACTATTGCCACATATCTCGAGGCGCATCCAGATGTCTATTTCGCGTTTCAGCCGGGCACGTTCCAGATGAAGTTAGGCACCGAGCGCCTTCAGCGGCTCTACCAGCGCACGAATCTCTTTTTCGCAAACAAGGAAGAGTACCGGCGCATCCTCGATTCAAAAGAGACGGATGTTTCAAAACTGCTTGAAGCGATGCGTGGGTTGGGGCCGAAAACGCCGGTCCTGACCGATGGGCGCGACGGGGCATACGCCTTGGTCGAGGGAGCACAGGTTCATGTGCCGATGTTTCCGGACCCAGCGCCGCCTAAGGAGCGCACTGGCGCGGGCGACGCGTTCTCTTCCACAGTCGCCACCTACATGACGATGGGTATGGACATCAAAGACGCGATGCTCCGCGGCACGGTGAACAGCGCCTACGTCGTACAGGAAATAGGCGCGCAGGCGGGACTCCTTTCGAAAGAAGCACTCGAGAACAAACTATAATCTCAGTTTCTTGGTCTGATATGCACAACACTACCCTTGACCGCGCCGCCGTGTCGGGCGCATGCTTGGGTGGTGTAGTGCTATGGCAATCACCACATTCAATACATGAACGATAATGACCCGCGAGAAATGAGAGCGATACGGGAACTACGGAATACTGACGCTTTCGAAAACAAAGTACTCGCGTTCTCTTTATGTGCCGCGATCGTGCTTGTGGCCGTTACTATCGCCACAGTTCCGCAACACTAACCCTTACCGATTTCGTAAACCAAGCTTTCCGCTCTTGTCCCCGCGAGCAGAGCTGTGGGGCATTGGCGGAAAGCTTGGTTTACTCTCCACTAAAACTATTTGATATATCAAATAGTTTTAGTGGAGCGGCGGAAATGCC
>JBHHWQ010000042.1:0-2236 GCA_046756605.1 Minisyncoccia bacterium
GCTGGAGGAACGAAGTGGATGCCTTGCCGGCCTCTTCCACCGTGCGGCGCGCCTCAGTGTACAGCTCGTCATCGGCCTCCTCGTCTTCCAGAGACGCACTGAAGAGTGCATTCGGAGACGCATCCGCGTTTCCGGAGAGCGCAATCTCGTCCAGGCGCTCCTCATTGTGTTTCCTGATGAAGGAGACGACCTTTTTTACTTCGGTCTCAGAGATGAATGCGGTCTGGATACGCTTTGACTTTGCCATCTCTCGGTTGTGGTAGTGCTGGCCGCCGGCGCCGTTCAGATTCTGGGCGCCGGGACCGTCGAGAATGGTGCGCGAGTCGATCTGCGAAGCCACCTGCAAGGCGATGCGCGCCGGAATGTTCGCCTTGATAAGGCCGGTAACGACGTTCACACTCGGGCGCTGGGTGGAAAGAACGAGGTGGATGCCGACCGCGCGCGACATCTGGGCCAGGCGCACGACGGCCGCTTCCAGTTCCCGCGGATAGGTCTGCATAATGTCGGCAAGCTCGTCGATGACAATGACAATGTAGGGCATCTGGTCTGGCGCATCTTCTTCGTCTCCCGCGTCGTTCTCATCCCACTTCGCGACCACATTCTCGTGGTACGAGCTAATATCGCGCACCGCGTTTGCTTCGAGAATGTCATAACGCCGCTCCATCTCCTTAGCAGCCCATTTCAAAGACAAGATGGTTTTTTTCGGGTCGGTGATGACGGGGGTCAGGAGGTGGGGGATGGAGTTGTAGAGCGTCAGCTCCACCCGCTTCGGGTCAATCATGATGAAGCGAAGCGACGCCGGCCCGTTTTTGTAGAGCAAAGACGCAATCAAGGCGTGGATAGTAACCGACTTACCGCTCCCGGTCGCGCCGGCGACCAGGATATGCGGAAGCTTCGCAAGGTTCGCGAAGTGCGGCGTGCCGGTGATGTCGCGGCCGAGCGCGATCGGGAGCGGCCGCGTGTCGCCCTCAAACGCTTTCTCGGAGAGGAGCGACGCCAAACCCACGATTGCTTTCTTGGTGTTCGGCACCTCGATACCCACCAAGGATTTGCCGGGGATTGGCGCTTCAATGCGGATAGGGGAGGCGGCAAGCGCGAGTTCCAGGTTGTTCTGCAAGGAAACGATTCGCTGGAGACGCACGCCCTCGGCGGGCTTTAGAGAAAAGCGCGTTACGGTGGGGCCGATGGACACCTCGTCCATCTCAACGTTGATGCCGAAGTTCGCAAGCGTCCGCTTGATGATGTTGGCGTTCGCCTTCACATCGCCGCCGACGGGTTTGCCACGGTCGCGCTCGAGAATGGAGATTGGCGGCGGTGTGTATTCGGTGTCGGTGTGCGTGAACGCGAACCCCTGCGGTCCCTCTTCCGCTTCGTCTTGTTGTGTCCCGCCGAACAACCCCCGTTTCGGCTCCGGTTCCGGCTCCTCGTCTTCCACTTCGTCTTCATCATCTTCCTCATACTCGCCATCGTCTTCGTATTCTTCCTCGTATGTGTCTGGCTCTATGTCGACATCTTCTTCTTTTTCACGCTTCGGCAGGCGCGGGATGACGAGTGGCGTGTCGAGGGCGAGGAGGGCCCCGACGATAGCAAGCGCCGCGAGCATTACGCCGCCCAGGAGCGTATCGAACAGCGAAACGAACGGAGCCATGACCAGTGCGCCTACCATGCCACCGGCTTTGTGGTCGGCGGACGCAAGCGCAAGGATACCGATACCAGAGGAGAAGAGGAGTATTGCGCCCAAGAGGCGCCCACCGCCGATGCCTTCTTCGTCATACTGGCGCACGAGTCCGATTGAGAGAAATGCGAACGAGATGGGGAGGAGGTAGTAGCCGACGCCGAAAAAGCCCGTCAGGTGCGTGTAGAGGAATGTGCCGACGTTTCCGGCAAGCGAGAAGGGCGCTAAAAGAAAGAGAAGCGCCAGGATGCCCGCACCGATAGCGTATATAGAGCGCACCGTTTCGGGCTTCAGGTTGACCGAGATAGCAGGAAGGCGGGGGAAAAGGTTCAGTTTCGCCTTTTTTCGTCGTTTACGTCGCGCCATTATGGACAAATGGTACCACGCCACTCCGTCAACGATACGGTGGAGAGACCACTCCTCGCACGTTCCCGTTTTAGCATTGCGCTGAAGCGCGATAATCCATGCCAAAACGGGAACGGCTGGGGTTTGCCCGGGTCTTATTCTATCCACCGCATCGTTTCCTCCGTTTTTAATAGTGAGGAGTCGCGTGCTGTTTTG